>CAZKXE010000008.1:0-12863 GCA_964556855.1 uncultured Candidatus Saccharibacteria bacterium | reverse complement strand
GGGGCTTTGCGTTTTTTACCTGCGATGATATGGGGATCTTCCATACCTGCTTTTTTCTTCATTAATTTTTTAAGACCTGCTATAATATGGGGGTCTTCCAAACTCATACCTCCTTTACCTAATCCCAAGAAACCAAGGACAGAACCAACAGTATTTGCAACGGTTGAAAGTGGTCCTTTACCTTTTTTTGCTGGTGCTTTACGCTTTGCGGGTGCTTTGCGTTTTGCTCCTCCTGAACCTTGATAAGTTTTACTTGCTTTTTGCAAAACTTCCTTATATGGGAGTTCGGGGTTTTTATCACGTGTAAAGGCGACATGTTCGTGCCAACCTAAAAGTTGATAAGGAATATCTTTTCCTTCCATTATAATATATAGTTGAGATAAAAATTTTAACGGAAAATATATTATATTATATTATATTATATTTATATGTATCCAACGAAATTAAAAATAAATGATTTAATTATTTTAAATTTAGAATGCAAAATAAAAAAACTTGAAGAAAGAATGATTGAACTTGAAGAAAGAATTAAATGTATTGAAGGTTCAAGTATTGTTTCGTTATCACCTTTACCATTAAATACAATGGATGATTTTAATTTATATTTTCAAAGAGAAAATGCGACGAGTTTTGATGACATACAAATTGAATAATTTTTTAAGCATTATATAATTAATTATCTAAATTAAAAATATGTCTATATATTATATAATGACCGAACTAACAATTGATAGTTATTTTACAAAATTAAATGAATTAGAAACATTATGTTCTAATCCTTTAACAACTTCCACGTTATTAAACACTTATATAGGATACCTCGGTGCTATTAATGATACATTAGAAACTGAAATGGATACTTTACCTTTTCCAACAACAACGCAACATCTTAGGAAATTAATATTATTAGAACTTGAAAGAAATGATAATTCATTTATTCAATCAAATCTCTTGAAACTTATTAAAATTAAGGAAGCCTATGCACATTCATATGTTCAAGCAAATTATCCTATATCTGGTTTGCCTGACGCTGATTATACAGATAGAAATAGTTTTAGTATGGCATACAGTGCCGAAATTAAAGATGTAATTACTACAGTCCATAATATCAATAATAATTGCAGTTGTATGAAGAACAGAAAATATATCATTGAAAATATTAAAAAAATCTAATATTCATTTTTATTATAATTTAATACTAATTATAATAAATTGCCCTCTATCATGCAAAAATATTTTCTGCATCTGCTACTGTTATTCCAAGAGCATCTGTAGCCCTTTTACTTAACACACTTACTCCTGAATTTACACCATTGTATAAAACAGAAAATACTGGGTATAAGGTACTCATATTCCAATTACTATTAGCCTGTGTTCCATCTGGGTGTGTGATAGTTCCAAGTGTTTTTACAACTGTATAATTTCCTGCTCCTCTTAACTCTAGTTTAAATGTTCCATCTGAATCTAAATATACTAATAATACATCATTGGTTGTTGGTTGCATATTTGTATTTCCTGTTCTTGTTCCTGGATTTGCTGTTCCATATACCCACTCCACTCCTCCAGTAACAAATCTACCTCTTATCATTTTTTCTTTATCAGTTAATCCAGTGTTCCAAACTCCTGTATACCCTGCGATTAAGTCTGATGTCATCCAATTTTGAACAGTTTCAAGTGCTGATTCAGTAGTGAATCCAATTAATATTCCATCATATCCTGTTGAAAATGTTTGCCAAGCCACACCATAGAGTTGAACTGCAAAAAATAATTTCTTTGGTGTTACACCCCTAAGTGCTGTTCTTTTATGAAGCAAATTAAATATAACACACCTATTCCAAGAGCCAAAACCAATGGGTGATAACCAGTTAAAACTTCCATCGGCTGCAAAAGAATATGCATCGGCAAAAGCACTAACAGGTGCTGAACCATTCAAAAATAATATATTACTATTCTGTGTTGTATTTTTATTCATAAATGTTAGTTGTGTTGTATTTAGTCCCAATTGTGTTGTATTTGTTCCCAATTGAGTATCTAATTGA
The DNA here is from genome assembly GCA_964556855.1 of uncultured Candidatus Saccharibacteria bacterium. Lineage (GTDB taxonomy): Bacteria > Patescibacteriota > Minisyncoccia > Phycocordibacterales > JAACPR01 > CAZKXE01. The sequence goes on along the minus strand of CAZKXE010000008.1, from coordinate 10,824 downwards.
TTAATATTTACTTGGGCATTTGATATTGTTGTATAATTGCCTGTGGTATCAGTTAAAATTTCGTCTGCTTCTCTTGGAATATAAGGATCAAAAAAACAAATAATATTATTACCAGTTGTTGGCATATTAACCATATTTGTTTCTGAAGCAATAACTGAGACACTATAGTTTTCTGTATTTGCTACTGTTTGACCTGTATAATTCATTAAAAAAGTAGCCCTTAAATTATTAACTGTATTAATCATTCTTAATTTCCAAGGAGAATAACCCCTCATCTTAATTAATAGTTGTTCAATATATTCATATGATGCAGGAAAACCTCTATTTGAAGGAAGATATCCTATGCTAATAGCATTTGTTGTACTAACTAAAGAGGTATTACCTGATATTTGAGTTCCATCTATAATTGGTGCAGATTTATAACTATAAAGCAAGGGAAGATATGACCCTGATTTTTGTAAAAATGTATTGCTTAAGTTTATATCTTTATCAATAGAAGTTGTATTTGTTATTGTTAAATTTCCATCTGTATTAGTTATTGTTGATACTTTATTTTCTAATATTTGCTGTAATCCTCTAACTTGTGATATTGGATGATCGTGTTCTAATAATGTTTTTATAGTATAATCTGGGTTTTGCTTGCCAACTCCATTATTCCATAAAGAATCAACTGGATATGGTCCAAAAAATGAAAAGTTATAAATTTGGATATTATCAAGAGTCCCTGTAAATCCACCACCTTCACCATTATTTCTACTAAACACATTAAATGGGGCTGAAACTACTTGAATATCATCTGTATCTGTCAAATTACTTGTTATTGTTGATTTAACATCATTTCTAATAACTCCATCTAAATATAAGTCTAATGAAGCAGGAAGCCAACCATTATCTGTTCTATGAACTAAACAAACAAAATGCCAATTGCCATCATATAACCCTGAAGTAAATTCCCATCTAATATCACAAGTTCTTGCAGTATTTATATCACTCATTTTGAATTCTATTCTATTTCCCAATGGTCTCGTTGATACTTGCCATCCCGACCCATTGGGGCTTTCCGCTACTGAGCAAATTGTAGTTACTCCCGATCCAGAATCGCTTGATTTAAACCAAAAACATATAGAAAAAGGATCGGAAGTTTTAAAATTTAATCTTGGCACATATCCATAAGTAATATAATTACCATTTGAAGCATTTTCGTAAGCATTGCCGATTTTTCCCGCCACTTGTGTTATTGTTCCAACAATTGTTCCCGCAGTAGCAAAAGAACTTACATCATTAGTATCAGTATTGAAAGGAACATCAAATAAAACTGAATTAGTAACATCTTGATCACTTGTTGTTGGCGCTGGAGTCCACACACTACCATTATACACTAATGCATTTGTAGCTTGTGGTGGAACTGTTATTAAATCCACATCTGTTAAGTTTGCCAATGCGGGATTAATTGCGACTTCAAATATTGTTCCATTAAATTTATAATAAATTTGTGTATCTTCAACATAATAAAAACGGTCTTTTATAGCATCAACTGTTAAAGGAAGATCACCAAATGTAGCGAATGTATCATAATTATCGTAAATATTTGGATTTGTGGTATCAATATATGAAACCCTTGAAGTTACTGTATTAATTGAACTCATTATATTAATATAATAGATAATTTATATTAAAATAAAACAAATTTATTTTAATCTATCATTAAATTCTTTCAATGCCATTAATGTATGTTTTTGAATTAATCTTTTTAATGTTTCTTTCATAGCATCACCATATTTTTTTTTTGCATCATTAGCCTTCTTTTGCGTTGAACCTGAATTTAATTCAGATTTCTTTATTTGTGTTGCTCCTTTATTAACAATTGATTTAAATTTCAATCTTTCCTTTTTAATTTTATCTTTTTCTTGTTTAGGGCTCATACCTTTTAATCCCATTATTTTTGATGCTTTTTCTAATTCTTTTTGCATCGTTCCTATATATTCTTGTCCTTTTACCGATGATTTAAACTTTTGTTGTTTTTTAACTTTTTTTTTACCGCCTTGAACATTTATTCTTGGATCTGGCGCTTGAAATCCTGCTAATAAATCCTTTTTACCTTTTGGTCTTCCAAATAAACCATATTTAGCGTTTCTTACGGTTTGTAATCTTCCACCAACATAATTAATATTAGTTTCCATATATTATTGCCAAAGAAAATAATATTTTAATTTTGCCAAAAAATAGGGAATTTAGTTTATTCATATATGATAAAATGAATTTCCCTATTTTTTGGCAAAATTTAATTATTTTTATTTTTCTTATATTAAAATAAAAATATTATATTTTTGCATATTTTTAAAATATTAAATTAAATATTTATTTTAATTGAAATAATTTTATCCCCGTTAAAATTCATTATTTTATTTTGTAATTTTAAAATATTTTTTATTAAATTTATTATTTATTGAAATTTAATAAAAAACAAAAAATATAATTTTATTTAGTTTTTTCGTCAAATTTAATTTCTAATGTGAATTTACATCTTTCGCCTTGATTCAATAAATACGGAATGACAATATCATTTTTTAATCTTAAAAATAATTGAACTGTTAAATGATCTTTTACATCTTTTTCTGAATTAAAATTAACAAATTCAGTGTCATTTTCATTTACATATTTATAAAAATTATATATACCATTAAAATTATTTGTATCAATATCATATGCTAAAATACTATTTTCAAATATTGCTTTTTGTGCATTTGTTTCTAATGCTGAATCATCAATAAAATTTATTGGATTTAAATTCGCATCCTCACTTCTAAATAATACCTCAGTAAATGGGAATATTGTATCATAAAATGGAGCATCGGCTTCATAATATTGCGCCCCGTTTATTGTTGCTGGTGTGCTGTCAAATAATATTCTATAATGTCCATCAGGAGTTAAAAAAGTTTTAAATGGTAATAAATCTACTAAACTTTGTGAGAAATCTATATACCAATTTGGTGATGATGCAGTACCATTTTGTATAAAAAATTGAAATTGTGTATTTTGCCAAAAAATAGGATTAATTGGATTTGTTTGCGCTCCTGCTGTATGTACCAACCTTGCATCTATTATTGCATTTTGTATTGCATTCAAAAAATGTGTAAAATCATAATAGTAGTAGTATCTATTTGTATAATATGAAAAATCATCAGAAATTGGAGTAAGGGGAGGTGGTGAAATTGTTGATGGATGATTGGGATGTGGTGAATGTGGTATAAAAGCGACTACGGCTTCGGTATTTGCAATATCTCTAACAATAATATAATATTTCAATGAATCAACTGTGAGGGGCTCATTAACTAATTTTGTAATTTTTGCATCTGTGGTAACATTAAAATAATTTTTAGTTGCTGGCGTTATTCTTTCGGGAATAAATTGAGGTAGAACTGTATTATTTGTATAAAATTTTTGAATTCTAATTTTTTTATTGTCCAGGTTATTTTTTAACATATCTGGTTTATTGATTCTAAACTTTGCTTCAACGAGTCTATTTTTTGTATTTCTGAAATAATAATTAAATCTTTCACGGAATTCCATTAATATATATTAGTATTAGAAAATTATTTTATTTATTATATTAAGTTGTCATATATAAAACGAAATTATCGTATGAGCTGTGTTTTTTTTTACCTGCTTCCATCATTTTATATATATCTTGTGCTGAAATGTTCTTATTTAATTTTCTTACCGATGAAAACAATATACCATATCTTCCACATACTGAACTATCATACGCTTGAAAAGCTTTTTTATTCACAATAACGTTTTTAATACCATTATGTTTAAAAAATGGAATCCAATTTTTTGAATAATATTCCGGCGGTTTTCCTAATGAATCAAGAAAAAATATATTTTTATTTTCATCACGTAAAACACAATACCAATGTCCTATTTGCTGTCCTTCCCATCTATGAAAAATAATACTGTGCCCTCTATTTTCAAATACTTTTTCTATATCTGTATTTGGCTTTAATAATGCATCATCAAATTTTTGTTTATTTGATTCCTTTAATGCTTCATCCAAATGTAAATTTGATAAAGGCGAATCTTTGTATCGCAAATATTCTTTTTTTGTCATATAATATTGATTCAGAAAAATATTATATTTACTTAACTATTATTTAATTTTTTATCGTCTTTTTGCTGGTCTTCCTTTCTTACCACTTGCCACCTCTTTATATGCTGAATACAAATGAGGACCAGCCTTAACCAAATGAGGAAGAACGCGACGAATCTTTGAAACAATATTACCAATGAATGAACCGCCAACAAATTGTAATTCATCATTAACATCATTAGCAGAATTATTTTTAATAAAGAATGATTGTAAAATTGAACTTAACATTGCATTATTATTGATATAATCATATTCAATACGTTCATCAAATAGTGGTCCTTGACCGTCCATTGGAATTGAACGAACACGTTTATCAAAAAGAATGACAACAGGTTGATAATTGACAGAAACAGGAGATCCGACAATTTCATGGACATTTCTTGCTTGATACCAATCCATTGAAATAATTAATGATTTGTAATGATTTGAACCATAATTAAATTCTGGAATTGTTGGAACGTCTGATTGTAAAATTGGACGCCAGTTTAATCTGGCAGTTGGGATAATGAAAAATTTCATACCTTGTCTTTTTGTCATTTTATGCCAAAAAGTATCAACATCATCAACATCGGCAAAGTTTGCACCCGCGACACTGTGATCATAAAATGCTCCTGATTCATCAACCAACATTTCTCCCAAAATCATATTTCTTAATTTTGGATTGCCTGTAACTGTTTGTGTCAAATCTGTAATTTCGCGCCAAGTCAATTGTGTTCCTAACATACAATCAGTTTGAGAACCATATTGAATTCTGACATTTTGCATATCTTGCATTTGATAAGTGCCCAATGTTGAAACATCATTTGGCGCTGCTGTTCCTGAGACTAGGGCGGGATTATCATAAATACGATTAGAAACCCAACCCGCAATGTAAGGTCTTAAACTTGACAAATTAGCAGTTGTAACGGTTGATGTATTCAATTGAGCATAAGCACTTGATAAAAGAGATACAGTACTTATAGTTTGGAAATCCATATTGTAATATAATGTTCTTTGGTAAGGATTAACCAATTCTTTTGAAGAATCAAAAGTGAAAAAACCTAATTCTGATTGTTGAATTTCTGGTGAAAGCGTTAATGTTGGTTTAATAATTACAGTGGCATTATTCACGGTTGGAATCAAATTTTTAATCATTGTTGAAAAATAACTTGTATTGAAATCAAATGTTTGATTTACTGGATATGTACCAACATAATAAGTCTTTGAATAATTATTTTTTGCATAAGGGTTTGATGTTGAAGGTGAAATAATATATTCATGAATTGTTAATGTAATTTCTTGATAAAGAGGGTTTGCAGTTGCAGCACCGATCGCAGGATTTGTCCAATATATAGTTTCGGGGGCACTAATTGGAACAGATGTACCATATTTATTTATATGTGCCTTTGACAATAAAGTTCCTGTTGAACTTCCATCATAAAAATTAACATCATAAGTAACGTAGCCCTTTTCTATGGCTTTTTGTACACTTGTTGCTAATACTTTTTGTTGCATAGTAGCGGTTTGAATACCGTAGTCAGGAAGAGAGACACCCATAGCGTCAAAATCCGCCCTTGCAGAAACACCACGACCGAAAAGTCTTGCCAATTTCAATTGTCCTTGGTCAGTAAAAGGATCAATACCGTATGATTCTAATTTTTCTAAATCAAATTGGGTTGCAAGAACATCAAAAAGTTCGGGTGTTCTTTGTTCTTCTGACCATTGCTTGTTTTGAATATTGAAACTAATTCTCTGAATCAATTTATTGACACATAAGGCATCAATTTTACAATTTTGAGGACTCCACAAAATGGGAGGCGTCCCAAGAATTGGTGGTCCTGCTTTTGGTTCATATGTTCTTCCTGTATAACCAAATTTAACAACTAAATCCATACGTTCATTACTGTCCATAAATTTATTAGTATTAGTAGTTTGAAATGACATACCACGATTAGAAGCATTTGTTGAAGGAGTTTTCAACCAAATTTTATACTCATTAGGAACTTCAATATCAAGGTTCATAACATCAGTACCTACAATTCCTTTTGTTTCTGTATTTTCATGCAATACTGGGACAAATTTTACACTTGTACTCATCTTATATATATAGAGGATAGAAAATATTTTAATTTTATTAAATTATTATTCAATTAATATTTCATTAATATATTATCGGTAAATATCGTTCTATATATTTTATTAAAACATATGAAAGCGTTATTTTCTTCCAACAACTTATTTACTATACTATCATGTATTTTTAGATTCTGGCTTAACATGCGATTATTTATAAGCGAATCAGAAAACGTAATATACATACTTACTTCCTTATATATCGGACTCTCCGATAACTTACTATGTATATGACTTGAATAAATTAAACTCGTTCCAAATTTACGCCCACATTCAACAATAATATTCATCCATTTTAATATTTTTTTATGGTCTTCGTGAAAATCTGTATCATCTACAATTACTAATGAATCTTTTAAATCTTCTATTGTTATTTGTTCCAAATTTTCAGTACTTAATTGTTTTAATTGTTTAATTTTTGATAAATTAATATCATCTTTTATTTTTGTATTACACACATAATAACATTTCCGTTTTCCTTTGTAATATTCTAAATATTGCAATATTAACTCACTTGAAACAAGCGTTTTACCAGACCCAGATTGTCCGCTAAGGAAAATAATGAACCGTTCCAAATTTACAGGAATAAAAGGTTCTAATATATAATTTTTATTGTCAATTATCATTTCTTTTATTTTTGATTTTGGATTTTGATTTATATATTTGGTTATTATTTTTTTACCTTCTTGTTTTTTTATCTTTGCTATTGTATCACCAATTTTATTTTCAACACTTAATCCACCTTGTTTTTTCCCTTGGATATCCCTTAATATTGATAATTTAGATAACATCTATATTAATATTAAAGAAAATAATTAAAATTTAATTACATAAAAATTTTTACTCATGTTTGATTTTTCCATTTTTTTTACTGGTTCTTTTATTTTAACAACTTTTTGTATTTTAGCAACCTTTTGTATTTTAGCAACCTTTTTTACTGGTTTTCTTTTAACAACCTTTTTTACTTGGCGTTTTATTGGTTTTCTTTTTCGTCTTCCTTCTCCCATATCTGCGTCTCTGTCTTCTTCTTCTTCGTCTAATTCACTACGCAAATCAGGCAATGAAAAATTTGATTTTGTTTTATCATTTTCATCTTTATAAACATTATCATCTTCATAAGAATATGGGTCATATAATTCTTCATCTTCATCATCATCTTCATCATCATCTTCATCGTCATCGTCATAATACTTAACATTTGCTTGTTTTTCAATTTCTTCATTAAGTTGTTGACCCGTAAATTCCCATTTGCTAATCTCAGAATCTAAATTTCCTAAATCAAGATGTGCTTCTCTTATTGTTTGTGGATTAGATGATCTTGTATTTGTAACACTTAAAAGATATTGTGCGATTCTATCTAATTGTTTTTGTATTTCTCTCGCAGACTTCGCGAAAGCTTTAAATTTTGCTTGAATATTAACCCGCAATGTAGAATTACTTTCTCCCCTTTGTAATGCCTCTTTATATGTTCGTTTTGCTAAATTCCATCTTTTCCATAAATTTTGAAATGTAAATCTCACCTGTTCAATTATATTACGGTCTCTTTTTAAATATTCTGACTCATCTTTTAAATCCATCCGTAATCTATTATAACGATTTTGTATTTCTTGGACTGCTTCAATGTCTTCACTATCTGGATTTGATAAAATATATCTTTTGTGTTTTTCAATTAATTTTATTAAAGTATTTGCATCTTTTAAAACTGATGGTATTTTTTGAGACTTTGCAAATTCTTTTATTTCCTCAACATCATTAATATATTCTTCCATTTCTCTCATTTGTGCATCTGCGATGTCCTCATTTTCCATTCTTTGCACCATTGGATTATTATTATTTATAATAATTCGGCGTGCTTCTTCTTGTACTGACATTCTCGGAAACTTTGCAAATGGTTGAATTTCTCCCGTCGTAGTTTTTCCGCTTGGAATTAAATTAAAATTTGCAATTGGGTTTGATGTATGTGTTGCAGTTTCAACGCTTTCAAATTCATAAGATGTCATTATTGGTTTTACCGCTTTTTGCATTTGTTGTTCAAAAAATGATAAATCCAAAATTGGAATTTTACCTTCTTTTAATGCTCTTCTATATAGTCTTTTAAATTGGGATACCCATACAGGCGTTAATTTTAGTAATTCGCCGTATTGTATTTGGTCTTCTGGTGATAAAACACTTGGCAAAGGTAAGGGAATACGATTTCTTATTTCTGTTTCAATTTTTTCAATAAAATCAATAAAATCGCTACTTGAAACATCCGCCTTTTCAATTGTTTTTGCTTTATGTGATAAAGCAATTGTTGGTACATTATTTTGTACAATCAATTGATGTTCTCTTATTAGTTTTCCCGTTCTGCTTAATGTTTTAATTCTTCTTTGTTGAACTAAAAAAGGATTTTCAGATTCCATATATATAATAACGAAGAAAATAAAAATCTGCACTTATATATATAATGGACTTATACTTCAAAAAAAAAGAAAGATTGAATTTATCACAGAAAATGAATGTCGTTGATGCAAATATAGAATTAGAGAAAAAAAGGGCTAATTCTCCACTTCCTCGCTCTTCATCTATCATTACACAAGATCGCAAAGTTGTTTATAAAAATGACTTAGAAGAACATAAACAAAATTTATCATCAAAATTTGATGATATTAAAAATAAAATTAATAACTTGGAACAATTACATAATGATTTAAAAAATGGTATTGATGACATCAGAAAAAATATTGAATCATCAAAAGTAGAAAATCTAAAAAATGTATTAAATGAAGCAATTAAACAACAAAATAATAATATTGAAAAAATATCAGATGAATTAATAAAACATCTTGACGGAATTAATACTTTAAAATCAGATATGGAACAAATAAAAGAATTATTGTAAATCCTCTAAATCCTCTATTTTTTTTACATTAATTTCAATTGTATCACCAGTAATATATGAATACATTTCAAGTTTTGTGAAATAAAATTTATATGACTTCGCAATTGCTTTATGAATTTTAGCAATTAATATTGATGTTTTTTTTCTTGTATCTGCACATATTGGATAATCTGTACTTATTGATTTTAGAATGTCTAAATTTATACAATGTCTATCTTTTTTATTATCCTCAAAATATCCTTCCACGTAATCAGGATATAAACCCGTTTTATTTCCTATGTCATTTAATGTTGATACAACATACCTAAATTTTACTTTCAAATCTTCACTCATTATAATATAACTATATATTATTATTTTATCTTTAAGCCGAAATATATTAAATTTTGCCAAAAAGTAGGGAAATTATATTTATCATATATGAATAATCTAAAATCCCTACTTTTTGGCAAAAATTTATTTTTATTTATTTTATTTATTATTCATATATAGAATAAAATGTCATCTGAAAATACGGAAAATACTAATATAACTTGTGGTATATTTGATTTTGCAGATACTATATGGGCAAAATATAAACATCATAGCGGTAAAGTTAGTATTGGTTTGAGTGTGTTGGGTTTTGCAACATCAATATTAATTGGAAAATATGTAATTATTGGGAGTGTTGGTTTAGCGATAACAAATACAGCAATATTTTTCAGTGGAATAGCATATGAAAAATTAAATGTAGAAAATACTAAAATTTCATCAGAAAATGAAAGTTTGCAAAATGATAAAAAAGAACTTGCAAAAAGATTGACAATGTTTCATTTCCCAAATGAAAGCCCACAAAATGATGATATAACAATTAGTAATGTATCAACAAATACACATTACGAAGAAGTAAAACAATTTAATTTAAATAGCAATATTATTACTTTTAATTCCGAGCCAACCGCATTCACTTAAACAAGAAATGCAAGAAGTTTTCGCAATTTTTACGGTTTCAGGAATTAAACTTACTAAGTCCCAAGAATTACAAAATAATATTCTTATTTTACCGTGGTCTTGTTCATTAAACCAATTCGTTTTATGTTTTATCATATAATAATACAAACAAGCATATGTAATATATTTCATTCTTTTTTCTGAAATTTCTTTTTTATAATTTACAACTTTATTTAAATTAAATATTGATAAAACTAATCTGCTGAATTCTGAATATATATCAAAATCTTTCTGATTAAATAAATTATCCAAAATTTTAATTAATTCTTTTAAATATTTATCAGATGACAATACATTTGAACACATAGATAATATTTTGATTTGGTCTTTGTTTGGATCAAGATTATCTATATTCATTAATAAAACTATTTCTTGTTGAATTTTACTATCCATTATAATATATACGACACATAATTATTTTAAATTTTCTAATATTATATCTAACTTAAATAAATTATCTTGTGCTCCTTCTATCCATCCCAAATACTTATCTTTTATATCTTGTTTTTTTACTTTTACCAATTTTTTATAATATGAATTTATTTCATATATCCAGCTTTGCTTAATCCATGATACATATTTCTTATTATAGAAATCTTTGTCATTTTGCCATTTTTCAACATCCGGTATCACTAACATTATAATATAACTATATATTATTATTTTATCTTTAAGCCGAAATATATTAAAT
>CAZKXE010000007.1:0-13005 GCA_964556855.1 uncultured Candidatus Saccharibacteria bacterium | reverse complement strand
CAGCGACTAGCTAGAAAGGTTTGTGAAAATTGTAAAAAAGAAGTTCCTATCGAGCCAGATAAACTAGCGATATTAAAATCTATCTATGACTCAATGCCAGAACAGAGAAAAACTATCCCATTCAAAGAAACACAATTTGTAGGGCAAGGGTGTGAAAAATGTAACAATACTGGCTACAAGGGTCGTGTAGGTATTTTTGAAGCCGTTGTAAATAACAGAGAAATTGAAGAGGCTATTATCAGAGATATGAGCGAAAGACAAATCAAGGAAATTGCCCAGAAAAACGGGCTATTAGATATGGCCCAGGACGGAGTAATTAAAATCCTTCAGGGACTGACTGATTTTAAAGAAGTTGATAGAGTTGTGGATATGGAAAGAAGAGAAGGAAAAATGGATATTAAAGAAATTAAGATAGATTGATTTTTATAAAACATTTATGTTTTTTTGACTAGTTGTTTTTTAAATAAAAAGTAGTAATATCGTGTTTAGTAGCACCTTAAAAGAAAAAATCCAAAACATAAATCTCTAAACAACACATTCAAACAAGTTCGTTTGAAAGCAGAAAAATATCTAAGGATAGTTCCAGCAAATAAATTTAAAAAATTTAAGAACCAGAAACGTCCTCGACTATTTATCTTAATAGGCGTAAACCTTATTGTTTAGAGATTTATGACTTGGATTAGTCTTCCTTCTCTATATAAATACATTTGTCTAATGAACTAGAGTAGATTAAAATAAAAACAGCACTTTTGCAAGGGCTTTTAAATTAAAATTATTAATTTACTTTCATAGGATATATTAACATAAAATAAAAAAATGTCAAGCGATAATCAAGAGAAAAAAATTAAGGACGAAATAGACACCATAATTAAAGAAGATATTTATCTTGACCAACAACTTCGTCCAGTCGTTTGGGAGGAATACATTGGGCAGGAAAATATCAAAAAAAATCTTTCTATTTTACTGCAGGCAGCCAAGGAAAGGAATCATTGTCCTGAACATATATTATTTTATGGCCCTCCAGGTCTTGGAAAAACCACCCTTGCCCATCTGATTGCAAAACATAACAATTCTCAAATTAAAATAACCTCAGGACCTTCGATTGAAAAAGTTGGTGATTTAGCATCAATTTTAACAAATCTTTCAGAGGGTGATATTTTATTTATTGACGAGATTCACAGATTAAACAAGGCTGTAGAAGAAATTCTCTACCCTGCCATGGAATCAGGGGTGATTGATATTATTATTGGTAAAGGTCCCTCAGCGAGAACACTTCAACTGGAACTACCAAAATTTACACTGATTGCGGCGACTACAAAAATATCTATGATTTCTTCCCCATTAAGGTCGCGGTTCTCTGGAGGAATTTTTCGGTTAGAATTTTATTCGCAAAATGAAATAGAACAAATTATCAATAGGTCTGCAAAAATTCTGGGGATTGAAATAGAAAAGGAGGCTTGTCAGGAAATAGCCAAGAGGAGTCGACAAACCCCCAGAAAGGCAAACTACTTATTAAAAAGATGCCGAGACCTATCACAAATTCAAAAAACTAACCTAAACCAGAAATCAGTTGACGAAACATTAGACATGTTGGAGATTGATGATAAAGGATTAACAAAGGACGACCGAAATGTTTTATTAGCCCTGGCAGAAAAATTTGGAGGTGGCCCAGTTGGGTTAGGTACTTTGGCCATTTCACTTTCAGAAGAATCTGGAACTATAGAGGAATTTAATGAACCTTATTTAATACAACTAGGATTAATCGAACGAACAAACCGAGGGAGGGTTTTGACAGAATCAGGGTACCATCACCTAGGTCTTGAATTGCCAGAATCAAAAAAATAACTCTGAACTTTTTCTAGATTGATTGTAATATTTCAAAACCAAAAGATAGAGTATGTTTTTATTAAACCCAAATTAAGGACTTTACTTAAATTTAAAGATAAATTAAGATTATTAATAACTATATTATTAATAAATAACACAAAAAAATATGTCAGGACATAATAAATGGTCAAAAATCAAAAACAAGAAAGGAGCTGAGGATGCAAAAAGAAGTAATCTTTTTTCTAAATTATCAAGGCAAATTATTGCTGAATCAAAAAAATGTAACGGAGATCTGACTTCCCCATCATTAATTACAGCTATTGATATTGCTAAAAAAGAAAACATGCCGAAAGATACGATAGAAAGAGCAATCAAGAAAGGAACAGATAAAGACACTCTTGCTTTGGAAAATGTTACTTATGAAGCTTATGGTCCTGGAGGAACTGCTATTATTATAGAGGGATTAACAGATAACAAAAACAGAACCGCAGCCGAAGTTAGGCACCTTTTGTCCAAAAGAGGTATTGAATTAGCATCTCAAGGAGCTGCTTCATGGGCATTTTCTAAAAATGAAGGGAAATGGATACCTAATACCACTATTCCTGTTTCAGAATCAGATGGAGAAAAAATAGGAGATATTATTGACGAGCTAGAAGAATTGGAAGATGTTCAAGACGTCTTTACTAATGCAGAATAATTATTTCTGTTTCCTGATTATTTATTATAATTAAAATCAAAGATTTAAATGAAAATTCTATCTATAGACCCAGGATATGAAAGACTTGGAGTCGCAATTATTGAAAAACAATCAAAACAAAAAGAAACTTTGATTTATTCCGAGTGCTTTAAAACCTCCAAGGATTTACCTCATTGTAAAAGACTAGGTTTGATTCAAGATAAAATTAAAGAATTAATCAAGGAATTTGCACCGACTGAATTAGCTATTGAAACTTTATTTTTTACAAATAACCAAAAAACTGCCCTGCTGGTAGCCGAGGCAAGAGGTGTAGTATTAGCAACTTGCCAAAATTTGGGATTAGAAATTTATGAATATGGACCAGGTCAAATTAAACTAGCAATAACAGGCCATGGGAAAAGTAGCAAAGATGCTGTTATTAAAATGATTCCGCTCTTAATAAGAATAAATTCAGAAATAAAATACGACGATGAATTTGACGCTATAGGAATTGGCCTAACTCATTTAGCAATTAAAAAATAACCTTAAAATAAAGGTTATTTTTTTAAATAAAGATATCCACAATAAAAAGACTTGCCAAAAAAATAAATAATTGTTACAAATGCAAAATAATATTTAACAATTAATTTTAAATAGCAAATATGGAGAGTTTCAATGATTTCGAAGACATTTTAAATAACCCAGAGACAGAAGACGATTTTGATTTTTTAGATGATGAAGTTTTAGCTGATGACGAAGATGAAATAAGTGATGAAGAAGTTGAATACCAAGATGATGATGATCCTGATTCCATTGTAATGGGTGATCCTCTAGACGACTACACAGATTTTTAGGAAAGTTTTCTTACCAATCTTTAAATCAATACTATCCTGTAATACAAAATTTGGGTCTGTAATTTTTTGATCTAAAGACACATCCTTTATGGCTCCATCATTAATAAGTCTCCTAAACTCTGTTTTTGATTTAACAATGTTTTCTTTAACTAGAAAATCACTTAACAAAGTATTTGCTTCTATAGTTTTTACCACAGTATCATTTGGCATCGCATCTTTTTTGAATGTGTTTTCAAAATTTTCTTCAGCTGCGTCAGCTTCTTTTTCTGAATGATAAATTTTAATAATTTCTTTAGCTAAAATTATTTTTACTTCTTTAGGATTTTTTCCATTTTTTAAATCTTTTTCATATTTTTTTATTTGTTCCATTGATACATGGGTAGTGCCTAATAACATGGGTATAATAGCGCTATCTGGTAGAGCTAAAATTTTTCCAAACATTTCGTTAGCTGAATCATTTAACCAAACAGCATCCCCTTCACTTTTATTCATTATTTTTTTGCCAGTTTTAGGATCCTGAATTAGATTCAAGGCAATAACAAATTTTTCTTTATCTTTTAGCTTAGACATCAAGGTTCTTCCGACCAACATATTAAAAGTCTGATCATTCCCCCCAATTTCTAAATCTACATCTAAATGAACAGAATCATACCCCTGCATTAGAGGGTACAAAAATTCGTGGATATAAATTGGTTTTCCTTCTTCTATTCTTTTACTAAACATATCTCTTTCAATCATTTGCTGTACAGTAAAATTAGAGGATAACTCCAAAACATCCCCAAAAGACATTTTTGATAACCAGGTACTATTAAATACTATTTTCGCAGGGTTTTTTAAATCGTTTATTTTAACTACTTTCGAAATTTGTTTTTTCCAGTCTTTTAAATTTTCCTCCACTTGTTCTTTAGATAATTTAACTCTAGTGGAACTTTTGTCTGTTGGATCACCTACCATAGCAGTAAAATCTCCAAACAAAATAAAAACCTCATGACCCAATTGTCTTAATTTTTCTAGAAGTAAGAATATTTTTGTATGTCCTAAGTGTAATTGAGATCCTGTAGCATCAGCGCCGGCATATATTTTTAACCTTTTACCACTTTTTAATTCATCTTCTAATTTTTTAAAATTAGGATAAATTGCTGCAACATCTCTCTTCAATATTTCTGCAATTATTTTTTCGTCTGTATTTACTTTTATATTATTAAACATGATAAACTTATTTTAACATTTTTTTATTATATATATAATAAATTTATCTTTTTAGCTAGTTTTTGTATAATAATAAGTATTAATAATAAATTAATTGAAACCCAAAATGACTCCAAAAAACAAGAAAACAAATAGAAAAAAATCCTCAAAAATTAAATTACTCAAGAATTTATTTTTAATTGGGTTATTTTTCTTTTTTATATTTGGCGGGGTTTTTATAATTTGGGCAACAACAATTGATTTACCAGATTTAAACACTTTTAATGAGCGATTAGTATCCCAGTCAACAAAAATATACGACAGGACTGGTGAAATACTTTTATATGATGTTTATGGAGAACACAAAAGAACAGTTATATCATTAGATGAAATATCACCCTATCTTCAACAAGCAACAATAGCCGTCGAGGATCAAGATTTTTATAAACATAACGGAATTCAAATATCATCTATTTTTAGGGCTGTTATTAACAATATTAAAAAAGGAGATTTATTAAGCGGCCAAGGTGGTTCTACAATTACTCAACAGGTTATCAAGAATGCCCTTCTTAATAGAGATAAAAAAATTAGCCGTAAATTAAAAGAGTGGATATTAGCTCCTCGGTTAGAGAAAGTTCTAACAAAAGAAGATATTCTGGGAATATATTTAAACGAAATCCCTTATGGGGGTAGTGTTTATGGTATACAAGAAGCTGCCAGAAGATTTTTTGGTAAGGATGCGAAAGATCTAGATTTAATAGAATCAGCTTATCTAGCTGGTCTTCCCCAGGCTCCAACATATTATTCACCCTATGGAAATAATTTAGAGGCTCTAGAGAGTAGAAAAAATTATGTATTAGACCGAATGTATGATTCCGGATTTATTAATGAAAAAGAAAGGGATTCAGCCAAGAGAGTTACAACTCAATTTGAAAAACAGCAAGAGTTTGGAATTAAAGCTCCTCACTTTGTTATGTATGTAAAGGAAATTTTAGAAAAAGAATATGGTAAAGAATTAGTGGAACAAGGAGGATTAAAAGTTATCACTTCCTTGGATTGGGATCTACAACAAAAAGGTGAAGAAATAGTGAAAAGAAAAGCTTTAGAAAATAAAGAAAAATTTGATGCAGAAAATGCAGCCTTAATTGCAACCGATCCTAAAAACGGTGAAATATTAACAATGGTTGGTTCTAGAGATTATTTTGATAAAGAAATTGACGGAAACTTTAATATCGCCACAACAAACAGGCAGCCGGGTTCAACTTTTAAACCAATTGTGTATGCAGAAGCCTTTAATAAAGGATACCGACCAGAAACTGTGGTATTCGACCTGGAAACAGAATTTTCTGCAGTTTGTGAAGCTGGTGGTGATTGTTATAATCCAGTCAACTACGATGATAAATTTAGAGGACCAATTTCATTTAGAGAGGCTCTAGCTCAATCAATTAACATTCCTGCCATCAAGGCTCTTTATCTTGCTGGTTTAAAAGATTCCTTGAATTTAGCTAAGAACATGGGTCTTGAAACATTAACAAATATTCAACAATATGGATTAACTTTAGTTTTGGGTGGTGGCGAAGTTCGTCCAATTGATATGTCAAAAGCTTATGGGGTTTTTGCTTCCGAAGGGATAAGAAGAGAATTGCAAAGTATTCTTGAAATCCAAGACAGTAAGGGTAATGTTATTTTTAAAAATCAAATAAAAGAAGAAAGGGTTTTATCAAGACAAACTAGCCGATTAATTAGTGATATTCTATCTGACAATAATGCCAGAATACCAGCATATGGATCAAATTCACCATTATATTTTGAAGACCATGATGTCGCAGCAAAAACAGGTACAACTAACGATTACAAAGATGCTTGGACTATTGGATACACTCCAGATATTGTAGTGGTTTCTTGGGCAGGTAATAATAGTAATAAATCTATGGATAAGCAGGTTGCGGGTTATATTATTACTCCATTATGGAACGAATTTATGAAATATACTCTCGAAAAATTTAACCATGGTTCTTTTAATAATCCAGATCCGATTGATCCAACAATAAAACCAATCTTGGCTGGATATTGGAAGGGTGAAGAAACTTCGGTTGCAGATTCATCAACAGGAAAAATTGCAAATGAAAGCACTAAAGAGGAAGATAAGAAAATTATTGTTACTGGCGGGTCTGGAGAAATCCATTCAATTTTATACTGGGTAGATACAGACAATCCACTTGGTCCAAAACCAACAAACCCAAACATAGACCCACAATATAAACTATGGGAAAGTGCAGTTTCTCGTTGGGTTAGAAATAATCGAATTAGTAATAAAATTGAAACTACTAACCCAAGAGACGTTCTTCAAACTAAGTTAACTATTAATAGTCCTTTACAAGACCAATCGTTCAAGAATGATGATATTTTAATTGTAAAACCTTCTTTAAATAATAGAGATATTAGGAGTGGAGAAGTTTTTATTAATGACTCAAAAGTTGGTGATTTAGGTTCAGTAAATAAACAAATGTATTTTTACCCATATGAAATTGATTCTATAAAAGACGATAACGTAATGAGAATAAAAATAATTGATGAAACAGGTTCAGAATACGAAGAGAATGTTAGATTTTTTGTAGAAACAGAAACATTAGAATAATATTTATTATTTAAAAAAAATATTATATGTTTTAAACATCTTTCTTTTATTGATCTGACAACAAAAATTAACAAAAAACTCCCAAAATGTAATGGGAGTTTTTTGTTAAATTATTCTCCTCTTATCGAAATTTAAATTAATACTTTTTAATCTCAATTCTAATTCCTTCTCTATATCATCCTTATGAATAAAAATTTCAGCTTTTAAAACACCTGATACCTTTATTTTTAAAATCTTATTCTGTACATTTATATCCTTACTTTCTAAATCAATATCACAAACATCTTTTATAACAGATATAATAACTTTTTTAAAAGAAATTCTTTCAAATCCTATATTTTTATATTTATCTAAATAAATAGATATGTTACTCAATGAATCCATATAGACTTCATTAATTATTCATAGGCATCACTAAATATCTAAAAGTTCCATCTTTTGCTCCAGAAATAATTACTGGTTTATTTGAACCATTAAACGTAAAATTTAAAGAATCAGACTTAATAGAAGAAATACAATCATTTATATATTTGAAGTTAAAACTTATTTTCAAACCATCACCTTCTGACTTTGCTTTTATTTTATTTATAGTTTCTCCCCTATCCTTGTTTTTAGTAGATATTTCAAAAACATCATCTGCAGGAGAAATACTCATTTGTGCCTGAAAAAAATTATCAGAGAAAACATTCAAAGTTCTCATTACCTGAACAAAATCATCTTTCATTAAATTAGATATGGTTGTAGACTCTTTTGGAATTATTTGCTTGTAATCAGGAAAAACTCCATCAACTATTCTAGAAACTAAATATATTTGACTGTTCTTCAAAATAATTTGATCTTCCTCAAAAAGAATATCGGTCTCTGAGGCTGTATCTTCCAAAATTTTAACAATTTCCACAGCATTACGATAAGGTATCAAAACAGCCTTAAAGTCTTCTGTATTGCCAATTTTGAGCTTTTTTTCGGCTAGTCTGAATGAATCTGTGGCTACAAAAATGACTTCATCTCCATCAGGGTAAATATAAACACTAGAAAGCTCTGGTTTTATGTTTGAAGTTGATGCACTATACCAAACAGACTGAAATCCTTTTATTAAATCGTCAGTTTTAATAGTAAAGACGTTATTATTTAAACTTTTTGGAACTTCAGGAAAATCCTCTGGAGACACTACATTAATAGTAGTTTCACTACTTTTTGAGTTTATATAAAGATTATCCTGTTCCATACTAATAGTTAGAGAATCATCAGATTTACTAAGACTACCAAGATAAGAAGATAATAAAGATCCTGAAACAGCAACAATTCCGGGTTGTTGAACCTTTGCTTTTACTTCTAATTCTAGAGCGATATCTAGATTTGTTGATTTTATAATCAGAGTATCTTCTTTTGCCTCTAATAGGACACAAGATAGTACTGGCAAGCTACTATTTTTCTTAGTAACTTTTTCCGCTTTCAAAATAGCTTGTGTTAATTTATCTTTGTTTATTTCTAAATTCATTTTTTATTATATTAGTCTTGTGGAAAAGTGGATAACTTCCTAATTCTTATGTTTTGCAGTAGTTTCTCAGGTTTTTATTTTCTAACAACTACTGTGTCTAACTTGTTGAAAACTTCACTACTCCTTGATTTAAAATTATTATCAACAGGTTGTAATTTTTATTTATAATTTATCATAAACTTATCCACCTATTAATTAATCCTTTTCAACAATCAAAGTCTACTTATCAAGATGTTATCAACATGTTATAACATAGACCTGATCTGATTTAACTGTTGAAGTAATGTATTATCTATCTCAAGATCCCTTCTAATTTTATCACAAGAGTGAATAACTGTGGTATGGTCTCTTCCTCCTAATTTTTCCCCAATTGTTGGGTAAGAGATTTGGAAATCCTCACGTAGAATGTACATAGTTATTTGTCTTGGTTTAACTACCTCTTTTCTTCTTGTTTTATCACAAATACTCTTTTCTTCTATATTAAAGAAATCTGATACAATTTTGATTAATTCATTAACAGAAACCATTTTCTTTGGTTTTGCTGTGTTTTTAATTAAGTTTTTAATTTCATTAAATGATAATGTTCTACCTTTTAACTGTGTTTGACAGACAATAGAATTAACAGTCCCTTCTAATTCTCTGATATTTCCTTCTATTGTTTGAGCTAGAAAATCAATGATTTTATCGTCTATATTTATTTCATTTTTGTTAACTTTAGATCTTAATATTGCAATTCTTGATTCGTGATCTGGTTTTGGAATATCAACAATCATTCCCTGGTTAAATCTAGACTTTAATCTATCTTCTAAACCAGGAATAAAATTAGGGTGTTGATCTGATGAAAAAATAATTTGTTTATTATTATCGTATAGAGTGTTGAATAAATGGAATAATTCTTCTTGAGTTTTTTCTTTTTTAGATAAAAATTGAATATCATCCATTATAATAACGTCGTATTTTCGATATTTTTCCTTGAATTGGGTTACTTTGTTGGCTTGAACAGCATTTATATATTCAGAATAATATTGTTCAGAAGTAATATAATATACTTTTTTATCAGCATGATTTTTTTTGATTTGATTACCTATTGATTGTATTAAGTGAGTTTTTCCGTGTCCTGTATTTCCATAAATAAATAATGGATTATAAACAATACCTGGTTGTTTAATGATTGCTTGCGAAGCGGCAAAAGCAAGTTCGTTAAATGGTCCAATAACAAAATTATCAAAAACGTACCGAGGGTTTAAGTTGTCTTCTTTGTTTATATAGTAATCTGATAAAGAAAAAGAATTAGTAGAATCCTCAACTTTGTTTTTTTCAAAAACCCTATCTTTTTCTAGCTTAGAAACAATATATTCAACAGACCTTATATTATCGTGATTTTCTCTAAGATTCTTTAATATAACTTTGTTGAATTTTTTATTTAACCAATCTCGAACAAAAGCGTTTGGAACACCGATTTGGATTATCCCGTTATCACATTTATATATAAAAGTATCTTTGAACCATGTTTTAAAGTTGGGTCTAGAAATATCAAGTTCAATTTTTTTTAAAGTATCTTCCCAAAGTGTTTTGTAGTCGATAGAAGTGGACATAATTTATAAGTAATATTATATACCTAATAGTTAATATTGAAACTTGTTAATTTTATAAAATTATGTTAATAATATGTTGATAAATTGTTAATAAAAAAATATGTCATTTACATACAAACCAAAAAAGAAAAAAAGATCAAAAACACACGGTTTTTTAGTTAGATCAAAAACTTCTGGAGGACAAAATGTTTTAAAAAGCAGAAGAAGAAAAGGAAGAGCTCAGCTAGCAGTTATTAAAAAATAACTATGTTCCCTTTTAAAAATAGGGTCCCTAAAAAAAATATCGAAGATGTTATTAAAGAAGGTCAGAAAATTTATTCTGAATCTTTTTTAATTAAAAGGAAAAAAAATAATCTTAATATAAATAGATTTGCTGTTGTTGTATCAAAAAAAATTTCCAAAAGAGCTATTTTTAGAAATTTAGTAAAAAGAAGGTTTTTAAATAGTATTCAAAATTATTTTAAAAACAACTCGACTAATATAGATTTTTTTGATTATGTTATTATAGTTTCTCCTAAACAAAAGGATTTCAGTTATAAAAAGGTTGCAAACGAATTAGAAAGTAAATTTAATGAATTTAATATTTAGTTTTATTGTGTAAAAAGTTTTATAAATCATAAAAAAGTAATATAATAATTAATATGTTTAATAATTTATTTGTACAACCACTTTATAATTTACTAATTTTTATTTTAAATAATGTTCCATTTGCAGACCTCGGAGTAGCTGTTGTGATTTTAACAGTTGTTGTTAGGTCTGTGTTGTATCCTATTTCAAAAAATGCCATACGTTCTCAGATAAGAATGAAAAAAATCCAAGGTCAAATGAGAGAACTACAGGAAAAATATAAGGATAATAAAACAGAACAAGCTCAAAAATTGATGGAGTTATATAAAGAAAATAATATAAAACCTTTTTCTGGTTTTCTATTAATTTTAATACAGCTACCTATTATGATTGCACTGTACTTTGTTTTTTCAAAAGAAGGTTTACCTGAAATAAAAGCTGATATGCTATACTCTTTTATTAGTATACCTGAAAACATTAGTCCTAAAATGTTTGGTTTAATTGATATTGTCTCAAAGAGTATTCTACTAGCATCTACTGCAGCCTTTGCTCAGTTTATGCAGTTTAGAATTATGTTTAATAAAAATGAATTACTAAAAACTGATGAAGAGAAAAACAAAAAGGTTGATAAGAATAATATGATGGATAATATGGCAAAAAACATGCAAACTCAAATGAAATATTTTTTGCCAGTAATGATATTTTTTGCCTCCTATTCCCTTGGCCCTGTAATCGGTTTATATTTTACAGTTAGTAATACCTTCTCTATATTTCAAGAAATTAAAATCAAAAATCGTTTAATTAGAGAACACAATTCATAAATTTAAAATAATTACTAGATAGTATTTTTAGTAAAATACGTTAAAAAAACATCTGAGCTTAGATTTACTCAGATGTTTTTTTGTTTGTTTAATTGTTAGATTATTAATTTAAATTTTACTGAGTAGAAGTTGCTGTGTTTGCTTCAGTATTCTCTAAATCATTTTTTTGACCCAATGTATTTTTGATTTCTCTAAGATCAAATGACCACAATGATAAATCGTTTTTGTTTTGGAATAGTAGAAAATCCTCGTTTTGAGATAGTTTAATATCAGTAATATCCAATCTGTATTTATTATCATAAATAAAATCCATTTTTCTATTATCTAAACTATATGAAATTAAGAAATCTTCGAATGACTCAATACCCTTGTACCAATTATCAGGGTTATTCTGTCCAATAGATAAAGGTACTGCGCAATATACCCTGCTTGAATCATCTTTCCAAACACACTTTTCTTGAGGCAATGTATTTATTGGAAATGTGTATAGAATCCTTGTTTCCATATTAAATAGATATGTTTTAATTCTATTATTTTTTGAGCTACTGTACAGAACTTTTTTACCATCAGGACTGTAGTTTGTGGTTAATCCAGATATTGGACCCAGAACCAATTCTTGTCTTTGTGTAGTTGTGTTGAAAATCCAGGAATAGCCAATTTCGTTATATTTTGGTTTGGTTGTAATACCTACTAGATTATCATTAATTGCGTTAGGAGAAATTTCAGAAAATTCAAAACGAAATACATTAGAATATTCATTCTGTGTATTAGTATCAAATATAGCACCAAGAGATTGGAAATTATCGTCAAATTTTTGGTTGAACATTAAGAAAAGTTTCTCATCATTCATTTTAACAAGACTACTGATGTTTTCTAAAAGAAAGTTCCCAGATAGTGTACCGTTGTTTACATCTGTTGAATTAATTTGTCCATTAGACGTACTAGAAGCATTATTAGTCATAATGTCTGTAGTTGTACTTGTAGGATTTGTATTATTTTCTAACAAATCCCCTATTTTCAATGGGCTGTTAATATTAGCAAAATAGGTTTTTATAATATCAATATTATCTTCATCTAGAACCTGATAAAGAATTTTCTCGTTATTATTTAGAAAATAACTTTTGTATGCCTTTGGAACAGTAGTATTTGATATTTTCTCGACTTCATCACTATTATCATAAGTTGTTTTGTTGATGTGCCCATTAATTCTTTCTACAAATAAAATTCCTTCATCGTCTTCATTTTTTATATTAAAATCAAAACCACTAACAGGTTCTGCAGTTATTTGTTTTATATATTCATTTTCAATTTCAATCCACTTTTTCCAATTCTGCCTCAGCC
>CAZKXE010000006.1:0-14276 GCA_964556855.1 uncultured Candidatus Saccharibacteria bacterium | reverse complement strand
CCAAAAATTCCTGTTTTAAATCTAAAATATTTGACATTAATTAAATTATAGCAGAATAATCTAAATTTTAATCATAAAATTCATCAAATAAAAATAAATTTTCTTTTTTTATAAGCTTGCATTTTTCGATAACTATGTTATTATCTTTGGCAATGCTAACAAAAAGACAAAAACAAGCTGCTATAAAAACAGTTCAGAACCACGACAAAGATACTGGTTCTGCTTCTGCGCAAGCTGCAATTTTAAATAAGAAAATTGATGAATTAGCTAAACATCTAAAGAAAAATCCTAAAGATATTCACTCAAGAAAAGGATTATTGAAGATGGTTTCAGATAGGGTTTCAAATTTAAAATACTTGAAAAAAAGTGACCCTAAAAAACATAGCAAAGTTATCAAGGAATTAGGTTTAAAAAAATAAAGAAAATAAAGAACCGGACTTATGTCCGTTTTTTTATTTAAGCATTTAGGTTTTAATCTAAGTATCTATCATATTTTATTGTCGTGGCTTTTTTATTTAGATATACACAGTAAATAAAGTTTTTAAATTAATTGTCGCTAGCAGATTTTTAAATAAGTAATATAATAATATATATGTCAGTTATAAAACATCCAGAGCAAAGAGTGGCAGTTTTAATAGATGCCCAAAATTTATACCATAGTGCAAAAAATTTATATGGTAAAAAAGTTAGATTTGAACAGGTTTTACAATCAGCAGTGGCTGGAAGGAAATTAGTCCGCGCCATCGCCTATGTAATTACATCAGAAGCGGGAGATGAAAAAAACTTTTTTGAAGCTTTAGGCAAAATTGGTATTGAAACAAGAACTAAGGATTTACAAATATTTGCAGGGGGCGCAAAAAAAGGAGATTGGGATGTAGGATTATCTATTGATGCTATTAAACTATCCAAGAACGTAGACTCTATTGTGTTCGCATCAGGAGACGGAGATTTTGTACCAGCGGTTGAATACATTAAATCAACTAGCGGATGTCAGGTTGAGGGAATTAGTTTTGGAAGATCAACTTCTGCAAAATTTATAGAGGCTGTCGATGATTTTATTGATATGGACCAAGATAGTAAAGAATATTTAATAGGAAGAAGAATCAAAAAAAGAAAAAATTTCATAAAAAAGAATAAGTAATTTGGTTTTTTCTTAATACTGAACTAAAATAGTATTAATGTATCCAGAAAATTTAGGAGAGCAAAATAACAGCGATGCCAACACCTTAAAAACGGAAGGTGATTCATCTAACGTATCAACACCGCAGCAAGATGAAAAAATTAATATAAATAATTTTCAAGATCCTGACCTAAACCCGTTAAGAACTTATCAATACGATGTTAAAGAGGCCATAGAAGGAAAAAACATTACTCTTTCGCAGATGATGATGTCTGAAAAACAAAAGCAACGTGATAATTTTCAGAAAAAAAGCGATGTATTTGAAAAACAAAAACCTCCTGTAAATTTTGAGAGAATTTTCATTTATGGTATTTCTATAATTTTATTTATAATATCAGGAGCAATTGTTTATATTACACAGGATTATGTTAGATCGAATATAATTGCTAGTCCCAACGACCCCAACTCCTGGGCTTATTCTAATATTATTGATTCAGAAAAAAATATTAAAATTGAAACTGCAGGTGAATCAGCTAACTCTATTACTCAAAAAATACAGAATGTTATAGACAAAAATGAATTAAGCAACAGGGAAATTCTAGAGATAATATTGAGTAAAAATATTATAGTTAATGATAATGGAAAAGATAAGGAAATTAAATCTAGACTAACAACACGTGATTTTTTTAATATACTTGGAAAAAGTTCAGACCATCCTCTAGTTAGATCGTTGGGAGATAATTTTGTTCTAGGTATTCAAAAAAACTCTTTTTCTGATCCTTTTATAATAATCCAATCAGAAGACATCAATCAAACATATACAGAGTTGATTAGGTGGGAAAATTCAATGACGAATGATTTGGGTAAGATTTTCTTTAGGACAATCGGAAACCCTGCTGATTATAGGGGCAGCAATTTTAATGATGTAATTATCAACAATAAGGATGTTAGGGTTTTAAAGAACAACCAAAACCAAGTTGTTTTATTCTACAGTATAGTCGATAATAAAAATATCATTATTACTAACAATGAAAGTACCTTTAACACTTTGGTTAGTAATATTAGTCTTACTAAATTAATTCAGTAAATTGTGATAATATATAGGATATGAAACAAGAAGATTTAAAATATTTTGAAGAAAAATTAATAGTAGAACAAAAAAGATTAGGGGAGGATTTATCTAAAATAGGCAGGATTAATCCAGACAATCCAAATGATTGGGAGGCTACACCCGGGGACATGAACGAACCGACAGCCGACATGAATGACATGGCCGACCACATAGAAGAATACGAATCACGAACAAGTATATTGAAGCAATTAGAAAGTGAATTGGTAGAAGTAAAAAAATCATTAGAAAAAATCCAGGATGGAACATTTGGAATATGTGAAGTAGGTGGAAAGGAAATAGAAAGAGAAAGATTAGAAGCTTACCCAGCAGCAAAGACCTGTTTAGCGCATATGAATTAAAATTTAGATTTATTTAATCTTTATTTTAATAAAAATTAATTCACAACCAGTTATAATGGGTTGTGAATTTTTCAATAATATACACAGCTCAAAGCAAGATTCTAAATTCAGAATTAATTACTGTTGAAACTGATATTTCTAACGGTTTATATAATTTTAATATTGTTGGCCTTGCTGATAAAACTGTTGCTGAATCAAAAGATAGAATTTCATCGGCCTTAAAAAACTCAGGTTTCGCCGAACCTAAAAACCAAAATAAGAAAATAATTATTTCTTTGGCACCAGCCAATATTCCTAAACATAGCGCCAATTTTGATTTGGCGATCACTCTAGGGTATTTGAAATCCAAAAAAGAAATCGAATTTAATTCTGAAAATAAAATATTTATCGGCGAACTTTCTCTTGATGGTAGAATAAAAAAAATAAAAAATATTATACCAATCATAATATTTGCAAAGGAAAATAAGTTTACTGAAATATACATTCCGTCTGAAAATTATAACGAGGCTCAATTAATTACTGGCATCAAAATATATCATTTTAAGAATTTAAAGGATTTAGTATTGTTTTTAAAGAATAGGAATAATTTTCAGATCAAGGGTAAACAAGGGAGGGAAGTAATTGAGTCAAAATATTTAGTAAAAAATATCAAGGATTATAAAAGCTATTATAAATTAAAAGAACAGCAATCAGATTCTATTGAAATAATTGGTCAAGATAAGGCTAAAAGAGCACTGGAGATATCTGCAGCAGGTGGTCACAATCTTGGTCTTTGGGGTCCACCTGGAACCGGTAAAACCTTACTTTCAAAATCAATTGTTAGTTTACTTCCTAATTTAAACCAAAAACAAATCATCGAAACTACTGCGATATATTCATCTATACAGGACATTATTTCACCAATAATAAAAGCGCCTTTCAGACATCCCCATCACAGCTCATCTCTTGCTGCTATTATAGGTGGTGGTCTATTTTTAAAACCAGGAGAAATAACCCTGAGTCATAACGGGGTACTTTTTCTCGATGAATTTCTTGAGTTTGATCAAAAAATTATTAATGCATTAAGAGAGCCACTAGAAGAAAAGAAAATTACACTTTCAAGAGTGAACAGTAGAGAAACTCTACCAGCAAATTTCATATTAATAGCCGCTCTAAATCCATGTCCGTGTGGGTACTTTAAGACTGGTATAAAAAAATGCACTTGCACTATTAATCAGATCAATAGATATCGTAAAAAAATTTCTGGGCCAATATTAGACAGGGTAGATATGTGGGTTGAAATGAATAATGTAAAATACAACATGCTAAATACCAGGTCAAACAATAATTTTAATATCTATTTAGATAAGTTAGAGAAAAGCCGAAAGAAAATTGCTTCTGCAAGGAAAATTCAATGTAGACAATTAGGCCCAAATAAACTTAATTCAAATATGAATAATGATGATATTAATAATTACTGCAAAATATCAAGAAAGGCAGAACATATCCTAAGTATTTCTTCAGAAAAACTTAATCTAAGTCCAAGAAGTTATTACAAGATAATAAAAATATCCAAAACAATTTCTGATTTGGATAATTCGAACAAAATATTATCTAAACATGTTTTAGAGGCTATACAATATAGACCAAACTTTTAGTATTATTATTTACAAACAGAATTATAAGCGCAGGCCGCCAATGGGTTAGTGGCACCTCTAACCTCGAAGTGGAGGTGATTACCAGTTGATCTTCCTGTAGAACCCATTTTCGCAATTAAATCTCCTTTGTTAACATTTTGACCAACATAAACAATGTTTTCACTGTTATGAGAATATAGAGTTTGTGTACCATTTGCATGAGAAATTACAATATAATTCCCATAACCACCATTCCAACCCCCTTGTTTACTAGTTATAACTTTTCCTGAAGCCGAAGCATAGATAGGAGTTCCGTAATTAGATGCAATATCAATACCATTATAACCGTGTAATCCTTGCGTTATTATTGCTCCAGGGACTGGATTAATAAAGTAATTTGAACTATTAGACTCCGCTACTCGTGTATTGTGTTTATTATTACTACTATTACTTGTAGAAACACCCTCGTGAGATAAATCAACATTAGGAATAATAATTTCGTCCCCTGGTTTTAAATCAACAGTTATATCAATTCCATTAAACAACGCTATTTCTTGGACATCTGCATGATAAATTTCAGCAAGATCCTCTATATTACCCCCATTTTTTACAATATGGGTAATACCTGTAACTGGTAAAATTACCAAGGACTGACCAGGGGTAATTGATCCTTCTAAATCGTTAGCCCAGCGAATAGTATTAACTGAAACATCAAACATATCCGCAATTTCTGAAAGAGTATCTCCCTCTCTAACCTGATATGTGCTAATACTTCCTGCACCAGAGGCTTTTTCAATATCAAAATTAGTACCCAATACACCAGATTCTGAAGCTAGGACAGATTCATCAATTATATTAATATCACCACCACCCTTAGAAGGATTTGGGTCTCTATGATTTGCTGGTTCTAAAACAATCATATTTTGCGAATTCACATCCTCTTTATATTCTGAAATTTCGCTTATATTGTTTATATTATAGTACTGGTTCTCAAAATTAAGATTTGAAAAAGAAAAGATACCTAAATTGAAAATAGGCAGTATGGATAAAAAGACCGAAAATTGTTTTTTGAATAACTTTTTAAAAGTCTTTTCCGTTATGTTCATTTGACCGTTTTCGATGCACGAAAGTGGGTCAAAATCTTGTGTGTTGAGTAAAATAAGCCTTTTTTTAAATTGAAACACTGATTTCTGAACTTGGTCGCGGACCTCTCTCTATCTGACAGACAACAATAAATAAATTGTATCCAAATGACCTTTAAAGTCAATAACTCTAAAATTATCCAATTCAAGCCAGAAAAGTCAAATATGTTACAATAAGCCTTCATGAAATATTTAGAAAATTTAAATCCAAACCAAAAAGAAGCAGTTTTAAAGACAGAAGGACCTGTTTTAATCCTAGCTGGGGCTGGAGCCGGAAAAACAAAGGTTATTACTAATAGAATTGCTCATTTAATCAAAGAAGGTAATGAACCACAGAAAATTTTGGCCGTAACATTCACAAATAAAGCCGCCAAAGAAATGCAAGAAAGAGTTAATAAAATATTATCAGAGGATTCTGACTTTAAGTCTCCTGTTAGTTTCGAAACAAGGCCAATTATTAAAACTTTTCACTCATTAGGTGTTTATATAATTAAACAAAACCATCAAATTTTAGGTTTAAGTAAAAATTTTACAATTCTTGATAGTAGTGACTCAAAAAAAATCATTGCTGATGCCTTAAAAAACGCGGGTTATGATAAAAATCAATATGAACCAAGGAAAATTCAATCGATTATTTCAAAACAAAAGTCTAATTTAGTGACAATTGATGATTATGAACAGTCTGCTCACAGAAAAAGTTACATTGGTGACGTAGTTGTTCGTGCCTGGAAAGAATACGAATCTAAATTGGTTTCCGAAAGTGCTTTGGATTTTGACGATCTTTTATTGAAAAGTTTTTTGATTCTTAAAAATAATCCTGGAATCCTAAAATTTTATCAGGAGGCTTGGAGTTATATTCACGTTGATGAATACCAGGATACTAATCAAATTCAATACCAAATGATTAAATTGCTATCAGGAGCAAACCAAAATGTTTGTGTAGTTGGTGATATAGATCAAAATATTTATTCCTGGCGTGGTGCTGATATACAGAACATTATAAATTTTGAAAAAGATTACCCGAACACAAAAGAAATTATTCTTGAACAAAATTACCGTTCGACCCAAAATATTCTTCAAATTGCCAACGAAACTATCGTTAAAAATAAAAATCGTAAAGAAAAAAACTTATTCACCAAAAACAACGACGGGGAAAAAGCTATTCTTTACCAAGCCATAGACGAATACGATGAGGCGAGATTTTTAGCTAAAGAATCTAAAAAACTTATCGATTCGGGTACGAACCCAGAACAAATCGCATTTCTTTACCGAGCAAATTTTCAATCTCGTGTTTTAGAAGAGGTTTGTCTTGAACAAAACTTGCCACATCAAGTAATCGGTACAAAATTCTTTGATAGAAAAGAAATAAAAGATATCTTTGCATACATTAAAGCAGCAATTAACGACCAGGATTTTACTAGCATGATTAGAATTATTAACACTCCAAGAAGAGGAATAGGGAAGGTTACTGTTCTAAAAATTGCGGAAGGTAAAATTAATGAGATCAATAAGGGGACCGAATTGAAGTTAGTAAATTTTAAAAAAGTTTTAGAAGAAATAAAAAACCAAATTGGAAAAAGAAAGCCGGCAGAAATTATAGAATTCATATTCAAAAAAACCGGATTAGAAGATTCATATAAAGAGCAGGGGGAAGAGGGGTTAGAAAGAATTGAAAACGTTAAAGAATTAATAGCACTTTCAAAAAAATACGACCAGTACGACCCTGAAGAAGGAATAGAGAAAATGTTAGAGGATGTTTCATTATTAAGTGATCAAGATGAAATGTCCGAAGAAAAAAAGGGTGTTAAATTAATGACAATCCACGCTGCCAAAGGTCTAGAGTTCGATTATGTATTTATAACAGGCCTAGAATCAGGTCTTTTCCCACACCAAGGATTCGATTCTTCAGAAAAAAGGGATGACGAGGAAGAACGCAGGTTGTTTTATGTGGCTATTACTCGAGCCAAAAAAAGACTATATTTAAGTCACGCAAGTTTCAGAACTATTTATGGATCAAAAGAAGTCAACGCACCATCAGAATTCATTCAGGACCTAAATCCAGAATTAATAGAAAACCAATGTAATTTCTACAATGAAAATGGTGGCGATGATGGAGGAACTAGGCCATCAAAAGAATACTTGATTGACTTTTAAAGATTTTAATCTAGAAATAACACTACACACATAACAAATATTGTTAAGGAATTAAAACTAAGTAATAAAAAATTAAAAATAATTTTATCTCATGTTAAGAAAAAATTACAAAAAAAATAACCAGGATCAAAATCATGTCGTCGCCAAGAAAAGCCTCGGGCAAAATTTCTTGAAATCAGACAAAGCATTAGATTCAATTATAGCGGCCGGTACAATAAAGGAAGGTGATTTAGTTTTAGAAATCGGCCCTGGCCAAGGAGCCTTAACAGAAAAACTGCTCTCTCAAAAAGCTAAAATTTTAGCGATAGAAAAAGACAAAGATTTGTGCACTTTACTAGAAGAAAAATACAAAGCAGAAATTTTAAATAATCAAATTATAATTCAGAATTATGATATCCTGGATGTCGACCAAAAAACATTATTATCTGACTTTAAAAAATTATTAAAATCAAACGACAAATTAAATTATAAATTAATCGCCAATATTCCATATTACATAACCGGTCAAATTATTAGGAATTTTTTACGTCTTGATTATCAACCTAAATTAGCAGTTCTATTAGTACAAAAAGAAGTAGCTAATAGAATTATTAGTAGCCCAGGGAAAATAGGCAGTGATAAAAACCCAAAATACAAAGAAAACATGTTGTCAATTTCCGTCAAAGCTTACGCAGAACCAGTCTATATCCAAACAGTTAAAGCAGGGTCTTTTGATCCAGCTCCAAAAGTAGACTCGGCTATAATTTTGTTAGACAAAATTAATAAAGACCAATTTGAACATGTCAGCGAAGAACTTTTTTTTGAAATAGTTAAAGCTGGCTTTCGACACAAAAGAAAAAATTTAATAAAAAATCTCAAATCTATAGGGAAGGACCATCCAATAATAAATTCCATTATTCAAAAAATTATAGAGCACCCAAAATATTTAAACAACCCCAAAATCAGGGCAGAAGATTTATCTCTTCAAGACTGGTTTAATATTCTTGAATAAAATATCCACTCTTTTTATAAAATTGTGATTATTTAAATATATTTCTAAAAAAATTTGGTATAATATTTTTATGAATTTAAAATTACAAAAACCTAACAAGAGGGTTTTCTATTTTGCTATTACAATCACCGTTTCATTACTAATGATTATTTATTTTAACGAGAATCCACAGTTATTCAGAAAAAAAGAAGTGCTTGAAAAAACCGTAACCTCATTAGAAATCAGAAATGAATCAATCACTAATATAGATTCAGACAATGACACTCTTTATGATTGGGAGGAAGTCCTAAGAAAGACGGACCCAAATAATCCCGACACTGATGGAGACGGCACTCTTGATGGTATAGAAGTAGCCCTTAAAAGAGATCCTTTAATTCCCGGTCCAAACGACATGACATCAGACCAAATTAATACTGACTCCTTAGAATTAAACATAGAAACCGACCCTGATTCCTTCACAAGCCACGCCGGTCAAAACATTTTAACCTCCATCCTAGAAAATAGCCAAGATCCTAATTCTGTTTTTGATGCAGAATTAGTTGTTTCTGAAATATCTAAAACAGCAGCCGCAGAGGTTACGTACAAGAATAGATACAGTATAGATAATTTAATTATTCTAGGTAACGAAGAAGTTAATATAAAAAAATATTATAACCAATTTATACCAGTTTTAATTAGCGGTTTTACTGAAATTCTATTATTAGATATAAAAACACCTCAAGACATGAAAGAAAAAGTTCCACCTGTTTATGATAAATTATCAAAAAACTTATTTTTAATTCCGGTACCAAAAGTAATTAGTAATGTTCATCTACAATTTATTAATACAATAGATTCAATCAGTTTTTACTCTAAAATAATACTGGATGAAAACAATGATCCTCTTCTAGCTTATTATGCTTTACCAAATTTCACAAAGGCTAATACAAATTTTGAACAGTTATACACACAAATTACAACTTATCCTGAAAAAAATGGTATAATTTTTGGAGAAGGGGAACCTGCATATGCTTTTTTCAATGAAACAGAATCATAATATAAAAAATATTACAAAGAGATTACTTATAATGTCTTTAACACTGATCCAGGTTTTTGGTTTACCTGTTTTGGCTTATACTCAAACACCTTATGCAGACCAAATTAACACAGGTGATTACGAATTTGTAACTGATAATAATCCTTACAATGATTATTCTAACGGTGACTACCAGTCAACTAATCTAGACTCAAGAAGAGCAGACCTTCAGGGTTTTGTGAGTAGATATGAAACATACATGGGTCTAACTGGTGCAGAGCCGTCAGCTGAATATTTGGAAGCTCAAGCCTTAATAAGTAGAATTGATGCTTATAATATAAGCCCTGACCTTGCAAATGATACTGCACTTTGGGGTGATGCATCATTAGATGAATCGCTTGATGCATTTTCAGGAGGTAACACCGCAAACCCACTAGCCTATGATCCTGTTCAGCAAGGAGGTTTTACCACAGGAGGTTATGAGGGTGGGCTAAGTGGTCTTTACCCAACAAAATTACCTAACGAAGTAAACATGAGCAATATTGCCATAGAATTTACGAGCTGTATTGCAGCAATGTATGCAACTAACTTAACAAAAATACCAATCAGAGGAGTACAGAAGGTTCTTTCTTCTGTTGGTCAAGGTGTTGCAGACCTTGTTGATGGATCTGGTTGGTGGACTATTGGTACAGGAGGTTTAGCTGGTGCTCCGGTTTCATCAGAAAGAACAGAAGAGGATGATAAAAAGGTAGAAGAAATAGGTCCAACTCTTTTAGGTGTCCAAATAATACCGCCATTGAATGCAATGGCGTTCTGTGCAAAAAATATGTTGATGGCTTATGTTTCAGCTACTATTATAAAATTTGTAAATGAAGGCTTTAACAAAGCTGCTATTTTTGTTGAAGATTTAGAATCTGATATAAACCGCATTACAAACATCGCCTTTGCAGAGGCAATTGGAGAAGTAAATGTATGTGGACATATTGGATTTACGGTTGAATTATCAGCACTAGCAAATGCCTTAAGGACAACATCTGCAGCACCTCCAAATAGATGTACCTTTGTTTTTGATACTAGGGCTCAATTAATGCTCGAAGGGAAAATTTTCAATTATGATAGTTTTGAGAATTTGTATTTAAATCCTAACAATAATGTAATGGGTGCTTTCTTGGCAGTTGACTCTGTATACAACACAAAACAAAACAACTACAAGCAGGAGCATTTAGCTCAACTAGATTGGGGTAATGGTATTTTACCTTGGAAGGACGACCAGGGTAGAACAGTGACACCTGGCCAGTTTGTAGCTGGAAAAATTTTGAAACTTATAAACCAGGATATGGAAACAATGAGTTTTGCAAATGAATGGGACGAAGTTATGTTTATTTTATATAACCAAATAATCAAAACGAATATTTCTGATTCATTAAGTAATTAAGAATTAAATGATATTTTCAAATACACATAAAAATAATTTTTTCTTAAAAGCAATTTTGCTAATAATTTTATCTGCCAATATTTTTAGTTTTTATGTTCCTATAACTCACGGAGAAGAAAGCCAGGCAGAAATTAACATACGCCAATTAACAAGGTTATCAGCAGAGAGAGATGCTCTACTTGTTGAATTAAGTAATGCAAACACACCAGAAGAAAGGGGCCCAATTATAGATAGAATAGAGCAATATGATAGAGTTATTCAAAGACTTCAGGAACAAGTTAACGCTGATGCAATAACTGCATCAGAACCAATTAAAAAACAAAATTCCTACATAAGCTGTGGAGGATCAGATATATTTAGTCTTTCATGTCATCTAGCTAACCTAAGCTACCAAATAGTATTCGTTCCATCGGCAGCCTTAATGGTTGCCTCTGGAAGACTTTTTGATTGGGTAATGATAACAACTGTTGTTGACATGAAGGCTACATTATTTGGTAGATATAGGGAACATGGGGCAATTGAAGCTGCTTGGGCAGTCATAAGGGATTATTTTAATGTTTTATTTATTTTTGTATTATTATGGATTTCTATAAAAACTATTTTCAATGGGGCTAGCAACACAGGAAAGGAAATAATAAAAGTAATTATAGTAGCAATGTTAATTAATTTTAGCCTCTTATTTACAAAGGCATTTATCGATGTTGGGAATATATTATCAATATCGATGTATAACGAAGCTACAACTAACACTAGTATTTCTTCGGGAGGGAATAGCTACGATTGTAAAATTAGTTCTAGGGTTAATGATGTATTACCGGGAGCTGGTTTAGGTGGTAATGATAACTCAATATCATGTGCAATCATAGCTAGTACAGGCGTTGCTTCCACAATATCATCTGCGAATGGACAAGGGTTAGATTACTCAGAGATTATACTTAAATCATTAGGTGGATCTGTACTTATGGTCATTTTAGCTATAATACTATTTACTGTTTCATTTATGTTAATAAGTAGAATAATAGTTTTGGCTTTTGTATTATTCACATCAGCTGCTGCATTTGGTGGATATATGCTACCTCAACTTAAAACAATGATTACAGACCCTTGGAAGAAAGCTTTAATAGGTCAAACATTTTTCCCTTTTGTACTGCTATTAATGTTAGGTATTTCACTTAAACTAATGAGAGCACTTACTTCACCAGGAAATTGGAATAACCTATCTGCCGGTATTTTACCACAAGTAGTATTTTCTTATGCAATGATAATAGGCCTACTAATTGCTTCAATTACTGTTGCTAAAAAAGTATCGGACTCATCCGGTGCAATGGCTGGTAAAATAACAGGTTTTGCTAAAAACGCAGTAACAGGGGGCGCAATAAAAGCTGCGAGATTTTCTGCAGCCGGTACAGGATTTGCGGGTCGCGTTTCAGTTGGTGCTGCAGCAAAACGTTTTGCTGACAATAGATCTGGCGATAGTGCAATTAGTAGAGGCTTAATGAGAGGAGGAAATTGGTTGGCAAGCCGAAGCTACGACGTTAGAAATCTACCCGGAGCAAAAAATACTCTTGGGAAAATTGATAAAAATCTAGGAAAGGGTGGCGGGCAGGGTGGATTTAATAAGATGAGTTCTAATTGGGATGAAAGTGCAAAGAAAAAACTAGATGCTAAGGAGAAAATGTATGGCAAACTAAGTCTCGGTGAACAGAGGCAGAAGGAAAAAATAGAAAGCGAAATAGCTAAAAATAAAGTAGTCAAATCCGAGGCTCAAAAGGAAGTTAACAACAAGAATGATTCGATTACAAAAGCAGAGCAGCTTCTAAGTGAGAAGAAAATATTACCAGGATCATCAGCAGAAGAAATAGCTGCGATTGAAAAAGAAATTGCAGAACTTAAAAAAGCAAGAGAGACTGCGGAGGTTACATTGAAGGAAGCTGAGAAAGTTATGGTTA
Source organism: uncultured Candidatus Saccharibacteria bacterium (assembly GCA_964556855.1). Classification (GTDB taxonomy): domain Bacteria; phylum Patescibacteriota; class Minisyncoccia; order Phycocordibacterales; family JAACPR01; genus CAZKXE01. Next base: position 1,384 of record CAZKXE010000006.1, on the reverse strand, counting down.
AAACTCAAACAGGATTTATGGGTAGAGGTAAAAAACAAGAAATGACATTGTCTGAAGCTCAAAAATTAGTATCTGATATAAACAATAAACCTAAGGATAGATCAAAGGCTTTCGTTGCAAGAATGGACACTGGGAATTTCCTAACAACACAAATAAACCCTAGAACTAGAAAATGGGCAAAGAGAAGAAGAGCTGAGTCATCAGTTGTAAAATCAAATGAAGAAATAGCCCAAGAAAAAATGCTCAAAGCAATAGAAAATATCGCAAAGCAAAATAGCGCTAGCAAGCAAGAATAAATTTATAACAAAACCAAGGGGTAACAATTAATAGAAATTATGGATAAATACTTAGAACAAGACGAATATTTAGCAAAAACATATGCTGATTTTCCTGATTATATAAAGCAAATTATTATTGATTCAAATTGGGAAAATGAAATAAGAAAAATTGTAGAGAAGAGAAAACTTCGGATTGATCAAGGCGCCGCCCTAGAAAGAGAGGTGATTTATATTATGTTTGGTATAGACGATGTTCAAAATTTTGAAGCTAATCTAAAAAAAGAGGCTAATGTTGATTCTAAAACAGCCGAGGAAATATCGGGTGATGTATCATCAAATATTTTTGAGCCTATTATGGAAAAATTAATATCAGAAACAGAAAAGAACGAAGAGCCTGATTTCAAGAAGAACGAAATTCACCATGAATTACCAAATCAAAATATCCATACTGTAAAAAATCTAGAAACTGATACTACCCCACAAGAAAAAATTATTGTTCCAAATAATGAAATAGAAAAAACAGAAGTGGCGCCAGTAAGTGCAAATGGTGAAGAATCTAAACAAAAAAATGAAGGTGAAGGGAATACTATGGACCAAAACTTTTCTAAACCAAATTCACAATCCCCTAAAATAATAGACCGTTACCTAGAACCAATAGAGTAATGGTGTTATAATATATCTTAATGAGATATCAAATTCCACAATTTATTGAAATTGAAGATAAAATTTTTGGACCGTTAACCTTAAAACAATTTTTGTACCTTGCTGGTGGTGGGGCCATCACATTTATATTATGGAGTATCTTGCCTGCTTTTATTGCTCTTCTATTAATATTGCCTGTTGTTGCCCTTTCCTTGGCGTTGGCATTCGCTAAGCCAAATGGAAGGCCATTTATAAATACTATGGAATACGCTGTAAAATTTTTTCTTTCAAGTAAAATTTACATCTGGAAGAAAAGTCAAAAAACTCCAGAGAAAAAAGAAATTGAAATCATCGAAGAAAAATTAGAAATTCCTAAAATGTCAAACAGTAAGTTAAAGGAGCTAACATGGAGCCTGGATGTTAACATAAATATTGCAGATTTAGAAAAAAACGAAAGTAATAAT
>CAZKXE010000005.1:0-15553 GCA_964556855.1 uncultured Candidatus Saccharibacteria bacterium | reverse complement strand
CGTTTGCTGTAAAATATTAAATATAAAAAGTCCCTTAGAGGAAATAATTTTATCAGAAACAAAAAATTCATTTTCAGAATTAGGAAATTATATAGTAGATAAATATAATACAAAAAATAATAAACCACACGGAAAGGTTCTGGATTCATCTGAACATAGAAATGTACTTTCAATCATGGCGTTCACCAAGCCAACTTTTTAAATCATTAGGTCCTTAACTACCTGTTTGAATTCTTTATTATATTTTTTCTTCTTTTTTCTTGCTTTAGTTTTCTCTTTTAATTTATTTTTTTGTTGATACTTATTTTCAGCAGCTTCTATTATCTTATCTGCAACATCAACATTAGTAGCTCTTTCAATACCCTGTAAACCGGGAGATGAATTTACTTCTATCACCAATGGCCCTCTAGATGATAAGAGAATATCTACCCCAGCAACAGTTAAGCCGAGCAATCTTGTGGCTTCAACTGCTGCCATTTCAGTTTTCTTATCAAGTTTAAATACCTTTGCGGAACCACCCTTATGCAAATTTGATCTAAACTCCCCTTCTGCACCACTTCTAACCATCGCGCCAACCACTTTATCATTAACTACTAAAACTCTAATGTCCTGGCCATTAGCCTCCTTTATAAATTCTTGTAATATTAAATCCTTCTTAATTCCAGAAAAAGCTTCGATTGATGATTTCGCAGATGAAATAGTATCAGCAATAATAACTCCAGTACCATGAGTCCCCTCAAGTAACTTTATTATAACAGGGGTTCCGCCTACTTCATTAATTAGATCCTTAATGTCTTCAGACTTTGGATGTCTTGCAAATACAGTTTTTGGAATTCCAATACCAGATTTTGAAAGAAATTGTAAACTTCTTAATTTATCTCTTGACCTTAATAGTGCAGAAGGAGTAAGTAAGGACGGCACACCTTGAATATCAAAATGCTGAATAACAGCTGCTCCATACCTAGTAAGTGAGGCTCCAATTCTTGGTATGATCACATCAATATCATTTATTTTTTTACCATCAAAGACTATCGCAGGCTTGCCCTTCTCCATAATTAAGTGACATAAGGAATGGTTTATTACAACAACCTCATGACCTCTTTTTAAAGCAGCCTCTTTCATTCTTTTGGTTGAATAAAGCTCTGGACCTATAGATAATATTGCGATTTTCATATATATTTATATTTTATTAAAACCATTAACGTCAACTAAAAAATTATTCTTGAGAATCTTTCTCCCAATTAAAACTGGGTAACGTGCATCTGATCTATTACTAAGTGTCATTTTAGCATCTATGACAACACCCAACAGTTCGACTCTTACAGGGATCAAATACCTTAAGCCATAACTAGACTGGGAACTCTTTACCTTTACCTTTGAAAATTCGTTGACTCTATGAGATTTAACTTTACCGTTAAACTCAGTATCAAAACATAAAACCCTGGCGCCATTTATTTCTTCTTCCTTAAAATTCATGGCGTGAATTGTACCACGGTAAGCTCCTGTATCAATTTTTGCTTGTACATTAAATATGTCCAAACTTGGTATGTTGATTAATTCTAATCTACCAATAATATTCTTACCCTTTAATCTAAAATACTTTTTAAAATTGAATATGTTTTTCATTTTATAAATATATTATATAAAAAAAACTAAAAAATCTCCATGGGTGGAGATTTAAATATATTATATAAAAAAAATTACCTATGTCAATTCTTGTAAATGGATACAAATATTGCATAATTAGATTATATGACTAAAAAGCTTACGAAAATAAGAGAATCTGGCAAATCTCTGTATACAAAAACTCAACACTTTTTAAAGAAATACGAAAAGATATTGATGCCGGTTTTCCTACTTCTCGGATTTTTTATTGATACATTAACCCTCAATAGAGTCGACCAAATTTTTGATAATTTAATTTTAATTTTTTACATAATTTTGGCCTCCCTAACAATTTATATTTATCACCATGGTAATTCTCATTCAAAATTAAAGGTTTTTGCCCCCTTTATAATGCAATATGCTTTTGGAGGATTATTCAGCGGTTTGGTAATTTTTTATTTTAAAAGCAGTAATTTCTGGACTAGTTTGCCATTCTTATCTATTTTATTGTTCTTATTTATCGGAAATGACTTTATCCACCGGAAATACCAGAAGTTATTATTTCAAATATCAATCCTATACATAGGTATATTTTCTTACTCAATTTTAATTGTTCCTATTATTCTAGAAAGAACAAGTAATCTTACATATATTATTGGTGCCACATTAAGTCTAACTACAATATTTACATTAGTTTTTTTACTGAAAAAGAAATTAAATATAAACAAAGGCGATTTAATAAATATCAAAATATCAATTTGGGTTATTTTCTTTATTTTTAATTTTCTATATTTAACAAATATAATTCCTCCTATTCCACTGTCTATGAAGGAGGGCTTCCCGGCGTACAACATCAAAAAGAGTAAGGATGACTATGTCGTCTTATATGACAAAAATCCTTAGTATATATTCTGTAATAAATACAACAATAAAATATATCTTGACAATAATGAGCCAGCGTTTGTGTTTACTAGTGTTTTTGCACCAAGTAATTTTGAAAGTACAATATTTCACGAGTGGTCTTTTTTTAATAATGAAAAAAATAGATGGATTGTTACCGATAATATACCAATTCAAATTTATGGTGGGCTAGATCGTGGTTATAGAGGGTATTCTACGAAAAATAACCTTCCTCCCGGAGACTGGAAAGTAAATATAAAAAATAATACTGGGCAAACAATAGGAAGGGTCATGTTTAAGATTATACCAAGTAAGGTTGAACCGGCTTTGACAGAAATTACAATATAAGCTATAATACATGAATCAAATAAGGTGGAGGAGGTTTAAACTTAAGTTGTTTAATCTTTAGAAGTTTTATTTGAGTTTTATCAACTTAGTTTAAACAAAATGGAAAAAGGAAAAATTGCTAAATTAATGGACAAGGGTTATGGATTTATTACAGTTGAAGGAGAAGACAAGGATCTTTTCTTCCACGCAAATGAATTACAAAACGTTAGCTTTGACGAACTACGAGAAGGAGACGATGTAGAATTCGAAAAAGTTAATGGAGACAAAGGTCCAAGCGCAACTAAAGTCACTAGAGTTTAGTTGTCAGAAAAAACCGCCGAAGGGCGGTTTTTTTATTGTCTAATTATATGTTATTTGATTATATGTAATTAGGTATCATATAAATTCAATATATAAATATTAAATTTGTGTATTAAATAGGAAATTTATCTAAATCTTTCTTCTTTTTCTATTTTTCCACCACCTAAGTGTAAAATTCTATCTGTTTCTATTCCATATTCCCTTTCATGGGTCACCATAATAATGGTCTGACCCTTTCTATTTAAATCCTTCAAGATATTTATAACGGTCCGAGCTGACTCTGCATCCAAGTTAGCAGTGGGTTCATCTGTAAACAATATCTGTGGTTCGTCTACAATTGACCTAGCGATGGAAACTCTTTGTTGTTCACCACCTGACATTTGACTCGGCAAGTTATCGGCTTGTTTTTCTAGACCTAACTCTGTCAGAGTATTAAGAGCAATTATTCTAGCATTAGTATAAGACATACCTTTCATTAATAATGGAATAGTTACATTTTCAATAGCCGTTAACTCTGGAACCAAAGCATAATCCTGAAATACATACCCCATATGGTCCAACCTAAAAGAAGTTTTTTGTTTATTATTTAATTTTAAAACATCTACATCCTGTATATAAATTTCACCAGAAGAAGGTTCATCTAACAAGCTTAATTGGTACAATAAAGTTGATTTTCCTGCCCCTGAACGACCCATAATCGACAAGAATTCGCCTTCTTTAACATCAAGGTCAATTCCCTTCAAAACTGGCGTTACTACATGCCCGTTAGTAAATGTTTTAACTATATTTTTGGCTTCTAGAATTGTTTTCATAATAATTTCATATTTAATATACCCTATTTCCTACCTAAAATTGAATCCAGCGTATTTTTCTTTACAATCATTCTGGCGGGAATATAACCAGCTAGAGCAGTAGCTGCAATTAGTAGCACAACTCTACTAATGGTTCCTGAAAGTGGAGCCACTAAAATTCCATCACTAAAAGGAAAATCTATAGGGTTTGATTGAAAATAAGGAATCAATAAAAGATAAACCACACTCAATCCAATTACTGAACCAACAAGAGCATAAATTAAGGATTGAAAAACATAAGAAAGTTCTATTGCTGTGCCACTCACACCAATCCCCTTCATAATACCAATGTATTTTCTTCTAGTAATTGCATTAATAAATATTACAATGAAAATTGTAATTGATGCCACAACTAATCCAATAGACGAGATGATATTACCAAGCAAGGCAAAAGTATCTTTTATGTCCTGTAAAAATTTTGGCTGGGCATCTTCGAATGTTTGTATTTTTGCATTAGCCCCAAAATTGTTATCGATTAGAATTTTTTTGACATTATAAGGGGTATTATTTTGATCAATGGAAACAGCAATCTCTGAAACATTTAAATCACTTCTTCCGATCATATTGCGAAGTTGCGAATCTGTCATAAATATTCTTCTATCTATTTCATCAACCTTACTTTTTAAAATTCCTTTGACTCGAACTTCTCTTGATTTCCCATTTATTGTTAGAAGTATTTTAGTCCCTATGAATACATCATCTAACACAAGAAATTCAGTTGAATCCAAATCAAAATATCTCCTAAGTAGCATCGATCCTACTAACACTTCATCAAAGTCATCTTTCTCTAAATATGTTCCTTCAATAAGTAAATTCGATATATTAGTGACAGAGTCCTCACTCTGAGGATCTATCCCTGCTATTGTTGTTCTAACAGAATTTTTCTTTTCATCAAAATTAGTTCTATTTTTATAGTTTGATTCTACTTCTCCTCCGGTTAAGTATCTTGGTGAGACCGCTTCTATGCCATTTATAATCTCAAGATTTGATAAAATATTAAAACTATTTTCAACATAATCTTTTTCCTGCAAACTTGTAACAATTAAATCTCCAGTGTAGTTTTTTCTAACAGCAAATACAGCACCTTCAATTAATCCGACAAGAAGCCCGGAAACAACTACTAGATTCAGGAATGTTAGAATCATAATAATTACAATCAACATATTAGACCACTTTGATGATCTTTTTAATTGTCTCCATCCAAGGAACCATCCTATTTTTATAACATTTAGATTAAAGTGCATTGAGTTTATTTTTTTAATTATTATGTGTATTATTTTTGGGCCTCAGGAATTCTAATTTCATCCCCTGATTCCAATCCGTTTACAATAACAATATTTCCTTTTCCATCGGCAGGACCAACCTCAACTTGTTTTTGATCTCCGTTTTTAGTATTAACAAAATAACCAAGATCATTTGTTTCTAATAAGTGTCTCGGGATAAGTATCACATTTTCGATAGATTCTTTTATAATGTTAACCTCTACGGTCATACCTGGTCTAACGCCACTAGGTGCTTGATCAAAATCAATCAAAGTTCTGTAAGTTACAATATTATCCTTTTCAGTTTCACTTGGATCAATATGCGAAACCTTTACTGGAAATGATTTATTTTTCCCAAAAGCATCCAAAACTGCACTCCCATGATTACCAATATTCACCCCTTGGATTTTAATTTCAGGAATAAATGTTTCAATTTCCAGAGACTGATCAGATATAATCGATACTGCGCTAGTTCCAATTTGGGCTACCTCTCCAACTTCTATATTTTTAGCTGCTATAACTCCAGTAAATGGTGCTACGATTTGATATTTTGAAAGATTATCAGTTAATCTTTTTAGCTGAGCTTCTGATTGTTTTACGCCAGCTTCTAAAACGGGAATTTCGGCAGTTATATCTCTGACAGATTCAGTTATTTGGTCAACTTCTAAAATAAGATTCGTAATTGAATTTCGGGAGACACTTATATTAGCAATATAAGCATCAATCTGATTCTGTGTAACAGTAGTCGTAGTTTGGAAATCAACTACTCCACTTGATATTAATTTTAAAATTTCTTCTAAATCTTTTAGATTATCAGTGACAATATCAGAGTCACTGATTTCAACATTATTTAGATTAATTTCATTATTAAAATTTTGCCAATCCTCTAACATTAAGCCAATTTCATATCTTTTTTTGTTTATATCTTGTCTTAGAAAGTAGTTAGAGAGAGACACAGAAAAATTGGGGAAACGTCCATCTGGGTTATCTATAAAAATGTCTAGCTTGTTTCTTACAATATCATCAGAAACTGTATAGGCTTTTTTTAGAACGTTAATTAATTCTGTTTTTTTATTTTCAAGCTTATTTTTTTCAGATATATCATCTTGACTTTTAACTTCATCTAATTTTGCAAGTTGACTTTCTAATGCGGCTTGTGCTTCATTAATTTCATTAGTAATGTCTGAATTATCTAATGAAATTAGGCTATCTCCAGCAGAAACCTTATCTCCTATTTCAAAATTAGCGATAATCACCTTACCTGCAACTTCAAATGATAGACCAACTTCCTGAGCGGGTATAATCTTTCCTGAAACAATTAGATTTTCCTCAAAATTTGCCCTGCCAACGGTATGGGTTTGAATATCTTTCCTACCTAAAAACAAAAAAGAAAAACCAATTGCTAAAATTAGTAATAATGCAATAAAACCCCACATTCCTAACTTATTTTTTATAAAATTCATTGTTTACATAATAACACTAATAATAAAATTTTAAACCTAATTTGAATGTTTAATATTTTGGAGTAAAAAAGCAAAATTACATTAGTTTTCATTAGATACCTTTTCAAGGTATTCCAGGGACCTTTTGGCGATTTCTTTTTCTTCTTCGGTGTGAATGACTTCTACAGAAACCACTGAGCCTGGCTTATTAATATGGCCTTCTTCTGTCATTTTCTTAAAATTAGAATCGCTATCTAGTTCAATCCCAAGACACGATAAATCATCGCAAACCCTTTTTCTGATATCTCTAGATCGTTCACCAATTGTACCCGAAAAAACAAGCAGATCAAGTCCTCCTAAAATTCCGTAATAACCTGCAATTGTTTTTTTAATATTATAAGTAAATAGATCAATGGCAAGCTTAGCTTTTTCATCCCCTGCTTCAGTTTTTTCTAACAATTCCCTGACATCATCTATGCCACCACTAATACCTTTTAAACCACTCTTGTAATAAAGAATATCGCGAATTTCGTTCATTTCCAGATCCATTCTATCTGCAATTGAAATAATGGCCCCCGCATCAATATTTCCTATTCTAGTAGCCATTGGCAAACCCTCTAGGGGTGAATATCCCATACTATTTTCAATACTTTGACCATTTTTAATAGCTGTAATACTTGACCCCCCACCCAAATGACAAACTATAATTTTTTCTGGTAATTTATTATTTTTTGATTTTATTTTATCAATAATAGAGGAAACTGAAATACCATGATAGCCAAATTTCTTAATATCTAATTCATTAACAATATATTCTGGTAATGCATATAATGACGCCACCTCTGGTTTATCCTTATGAAATCGACTATCTGAGACTGATATTAGTTTTAAATTTGGCATCTTGTCGGTCACTTGGGAAAATTCAGTCTTCATTTTTTCGATATGTAATGGTGCTTGATCATGTATTTCATTAAGCCTATCAAGAAAATCAGCGTCTATTTCACGATCCTCAGTAAAATAAGTTCCTGGAGCAACCACACGAAAAACTGCCGCATCTAATTCATCTTGATTCTGTAAAATTTTGTTTTCAAGTAAATAGTTAACTAAATAATCAAAAGCATCATTATATATTTCTTGATCAATTTTTATTGATTGACTAAAGTCATCTTCGTTTTTAACATTCAATATAAATTCATCATTTTGTTCCTTTTCAAAATGAAAGGATAATAGTAATTTATCTCCTTCGTAAAAACCGTACTTTTTAGATGTGCTTCCGCTATTTACTACAATAAATTTTGTCATTTTTTTAATTGATTATTTGTTTAATTGCTCGCTTAATTAATTATTCCATTTCCAATCGTCAATTTCCGGCATATCTACTCCATTTTCTTTAATATAATCATGATGCTGTGCCAATATGTCGTCACAATGAGCAATAATTTTTACTTTTTCTTCCTCTGTTATTTTTTGATCCTTAAATAGAAATTCAGCAGCTCTCTTTAATAAATTGAACCTGTCTGTTTTATTTCTAACCTGCATGTCAAAAGGGCTAGTTGTTGAACCTTCTTCGATATAACCAGAGACAATGAATCTTTCTGGATTTACAACATAATCAAATAAAATTTGTTTGATAGTTTGAGGATACCCATGATAATTAAATATTACAGGCTTGTCTTCTGTAAAATATTTGAAAAAGTCTTTTTTAGCCAAAACGTTTCCACAAGACCCAAAACCTGTGTAAGACAAAGTACTCACATTTACAAATCTTGTTTTTATATTCGGTAACATTTTTTTTAATAAATCAATCGAAGCCAATGATTCTTTAACTAAATAATCACCAGTTGCTGCAAAAACAATATCTGGGTCATTATCACTAGCAAAACCCCAAATTGCTAATCCTTCATCTAGATCTTGTTTAGCAGTTTCTGCATCAAGCCATCTTGGTTCTAAAGTTTTTCCAGCCACAATAACATTAATACCATTAGTACTAGTTAAACATTTTTCCATTACAGCAAGAGATGAATTACCATCTGCTGGGAAATAAATATTGATGAAGTCACCTTGGCACTGAAGCATGTTATCTATAAAACCAGGATTTTGATGAGAAAAACCATTGTGGTCTTGTCTCCAACCAGAAGAGGTTAGAATATAGTTAAATGAAGGAATAGTACCCCTCCAATTAATTTCTCTGGCCTGTTTTAGAAATTTTGCATATTGATTTGCCATACTTACAATAACTTGAATAAAAGCTTCATAAGATGCAAAAATACCATGTCTACCAGTCAAAACATAACCCTGCATTAATCCCTGTAGTGAGTTTTCACTTAACATTTCCATAACTTTTCCATCAAACGAAAGATCATCATCCCATTCTTTATGCGGCCACATAAATACCCGACTGGTTGACTCAAAAATTTGGTCTAATTTATTTGAATAAGTTTCATCCGGTGAAAAGAATCGGAGATTATTATTTTCAATATTCATTTTAAAAACTTCGTTCAAATATTCACCAACCCGGTTCATTGAACTTGAACCTTGAGATCCCGGTTTTCCAACTTCTTCCTCGAATTCTGATATTGCGGGTAATCTAAGCGGTGTATAAACATCAGGCCCTCCATGAGAATGTTTATTTGAACCCATCCTATATTTTTCCTCTGGTAAAATTTCAAAAATTTCCCTTATGAAGCCATTTTTCTTATCAAATAATTCTTCGAATTTGTAGGACCTTAACCATTTTTCTAGGGCATCATGTTCTTCTTTATCGATTCGTGCATCTTTAGTAACTACTTGATGAGAATAATGATTCCCTTCGACTTTTTTGTCTTTAACTTCTTTTATGCCTGTCCAACCTTTTGGAGTTCTTAAAACAATCATTGGGAATTTTGGCTTGTATGAAGAACCATTTTCCCTTGCTTCATTTTGAATATTTTTAATTTCAGAATAACAATCCTCTAAAACATCAATCATTTTTTGATGAAGTTGATCCTCGTCATCAACAACCTCGTCAGAGTTACCTACAAAATGAGGTTTATATCCATAGCCTTCAAATAACTTAGTCAATTCTTCCTCGTCCATTCTTCCTAGGATTGTTGGGCCTGAAATTTTGTAACCATTTAAATGAAGAATCGGTAATACTGCACCTGACGTTGCAGGATCTAATAGTTTATTTAGGTGCCACGCAGCTCCAATAGAGGCAGTTTCAGCTTCTCCGTCACCAACTAGACATGCAGCGATCATATCAGGGTTGTCAAGAACAGCTCCATAGGCTGTTGCTAATGAATAGCCTAATTCCCCACCTTCCAGAATCACACCAGGGGCACTAGGACTAGCATGGGATGGATAACCAAATGGCCAGCTAAACTTATTTATAATATTTTCTATACCTGATTCATCTACAGTAACACTTGGATAAAATTTTGATAAAGAACCTTCTAGAAAGAGATTAGATTGGATAGCTGGAAAACCGTGGCCAGGTCCAACAATATAAATCATGTCTAGATTATGCTTTTTAATTAAAAAATCTAAATGGGCATAAACAAAATTAATACCAGGACAAGTTCCCCAGTGACCCAAAAGTCTTTTTTTAATATCATTAGTTGATAATGGTCTTTCTAATAAATAATTGTCTTGTAAAAAAATTTGAGCGGCACTTAAATAATTTGCGGCCCTAAAATACTTTTTGATGTTTTCTATATCTTTATTCATAATTACTTATATTTTAGCAATTTTTTAGCCAAAATAAATAAAGTTATCCATGTTTTTTTAATAAGTAAAAAATGACAGTATTTAAATTATTTATTTACAGCAATCTACTTAGAATAATAGACGTATTGTTAAATTATTAATCTAAAATTATTTGAGGTTTTTAAATACTTGAAAATTTTTTGAAACAATGTTTTTTTAGCTGGTAATCTATTTTTTCTAGTTTGTAAATCTTTATACATATTTTTATATTATGATTTGTAATATTTATAGTTTAATATATGTTACTTTTTTGTCAAGTTTTCTAGTTTTCTAAAACTGTGGATAAATGGTTGACAATTTATCTAGAAAAATTATAATAAATGTAAACAATAACAAAAATAACATGCATATCATTAAAGAAAAAATACTAAAACTAATCAAAAAAAAAAACCTAGGGCAAATGACTCTACGTGAAATTGGTGAATTAGTAGGAGAAAAATACCCTCAAAAAATTAAGCATCACCTAGACCAGCTCCAAAAAAAGGGCCTGATAAAAATAAACAAACAACAAAATATTATAAAAAGAAATACCGCTGGAAAAATCCAGAATTCTAAATTATTTTCAGTTCCAATCGTAGGATCAGCAAATTGCGGTCCAGCTACAATTTTTGCAAACGAAAATATAGAAGGTTATCTTAGAATTTCAAAAAATATACTAAGAAAATGTAAGGATATTTTTGCAATCAGAGCTAGCGGTTTATCAATGAACAGGGCTAAAATTAACGGCCTAACTATTGAGGATGGTGACTATTTAATTATTGACAGTAGCCAGAATTCCCCATCAAACGGTGATATTGTTTTATCTGTAATTGATGATATGGCAAATATAAAAAAATATGTTTGGGATGAAGCAAACAACCAGATAGTTTTGGTTTCTGAATCAACTAACGAAATTCCACCAATTTATATACACGAGGATGACAGTTTTATGATAAATGGAAAAGTAATCCAGGTTATTAAGAAACCAAATAGTTATTAAATTAAAAAATTTGGTATAATTTAACCATTAATAGATATTAATTTTTGATTATGAAAATTTTAACCGAATTTAAAAATTTTGCAGTTAAAGGAAACATGGTGGATATGGGTGTTGGAATTATTATCGGTGGAGCTTTCGGGCAAATAGTTAATTCATTGGTTAAGGATATTGTAATGCCACCACTAGGTATACTAACAGGGAGCGTTGATTTTTCTGATAAGGTTTTGGTATTAAAAAATGCTACTGACACAGCTGCAGCTGTCACCTTGAACTACGGATCTTTTATAAACGCACTTATTAACTTTCTAATTATTTCAATTGCAATTTTCATTGTTATTAAACAAATGAATAGAATTAGAGATGAAATTGAAAAAGAGATAAACAACCCTGACGAACCAAAGAACAATAAGAAACCAAGTCCCCCTCAGGATATTATTTTACTAACAGAAATTAGAGACCTAATAAAGGAAAATAACAAGTAAACAAAAAAACCACCTTGTAGGTGGTTTTTTTGTATTACATAATTTTTGTTTTTATTTTACCTCCATTCTTATGTATAGCAGCCTATAAATCATTTTTCTTATTTCTTCTACAAAAATTATAACGAGTCCAATTGTAATTATTAAAAGCCACTCTAACATATTGAGTCCTGTTGTGTTCAAAATATTTTGCATAAATGGATTATAAATTGCAAACATGTGTAGTGACATTGCTAATAATATTCCACCAATCATATATTTATTGTTAAATGTTCCTTTTGAAAAAACGCTGTTGAAATGAGATTTAATATTGAAAATATTAAAAACCTGAAAGATTGTTAACATTGTTAGTGCGATAGTTTGATATTTTGCAGGCTCGCTGTCAATAAATTTAAAGAACAAGAAGAAAGTAAAGAATGTCATAACAGCACTCACTAAAATAATTCTTGTCATCATCATTCTATCTATTAGATTATTTCCTTTTCTTCTGTAAACTTCTGTCATCAAGTTTGGTTCCTTTGGATCAACCGACAACGATGAAACCAGGAATGTATCTGTAACTAAATTTAACCATAAAATCTGAGTAGCAATCAATGGTAACGGTAGCCCTGCAAAAACAGCAACCGATATCACAAGTAATTCCCCAAGATTGGTAGATAATAGAAATGAAATTGACTTTCTGATTATCCAATAAATATGCCTACCTTCTTCAGCGGCGTGAATAATATTACCAAAATTATCATCTGTTAAGATGATATCTGCTGCAGATTGAGCTACTTCTGTCCCATTTTGCCCCATAGCAACGCCGAGATCAGCTGCCACTAGAGAAAGTGCATCATTGATCCCATCACCGGTCATAGCCACAATATCACCATTAATTTTAAAGGCTTTAATTATTTTTAATTTATCATCTGGACTCACGCGGGCAAAGACTGTGGCCTTGGGAATAATCCTGGAAAGAGCAATCTCATCTAATTGCTTAATTTCAGATCCAACAATAACTGCATCGCCTTTCTTAAATATACCAACCTTTTGAGCAATTGATTTAGCAGTCTCTACATGGTCACCTGTAATCATCACTAATTTAATATTTGCATCCTGTGCTTTTTTAACAGATTCGTATACTTCCGGTCTAATAGCATCAGATATCGCAACAAATCCTACGAATGTTAAATTCTTGACATTATCTTCTCGAAAATCTCTCGAAGTCTCAAAATCAGCAGCCAAAGCAAGTATTCGATAACCATCCTTAGAAAAAGTTTTAACCACTTCTTGTAATTTAATAAGATCCTCCTGTTGCATTTTTTGTCTCCTTCCTTTTGTATAAATTGTATTTGATAAATTTAAAATAACCTCCGGACTTCCGGCAATTGAAAGAAGTTTTTGTGAACCAATCTGATTAATAGTTGCGTGATATTTATTTTGAAGATTAAAAGGAATTTCGTGAATTTTATGAAAACGATTTTCTAGTGATATTTTATTCATTCCTAATTTTAAACCAAGAATAGATAGGGCTGCTTCTGTAGGATCACCAGATTCCAGTTTCCAATTTTTTTCATCATTTTTATTAAAATCTGCTATAGCAGTGAAAGTTGATATTTTACCAACAAGATCTAGATCGTCATCAGTAACAGCATTATCACCATCTTCTATCTGATTTATTTCTAATTTTTTATTATTTTCAATAAAATCACCGGTCGCTTCATAACCACTCTCCGTTACGTCAATAAATCTGTCATTAACATAAATTTTTCCAACAGTCATTTGATTTTTTGTTAACGTACCCGTTTTATCGACTGCTATAATTTGTGCCTGCCCAAGAGCTTCTACTGCTTGCAGCTTTTTAACTAGGACTTTTTTCTGGCTCATTCTCCAAACCCCTGAAGCAAGCACCAATGTCACAATAACAGGAAGACTTTCTGGGATAGCTGAAACAGAAATGGCAACAACCACCAAAAGCATATCTAGAAGCGGCTCGCCATTATATAATCCTAAAACTAAAACGGCCGTAGAAATTAAGGCAACGATTATTAAAATTACACTTGACATTTTTTGTATCTTCTTTTTAAGAGGAATTTCTGATTCAATATTATTTAATTTTTCAGAAATCTTCCCAATTAATGTATTTTTTCCAGTTCTAACAACAATCGCTTTTGCTAAACCAGAAATAACATATGTCCCCCTGAAAACCATATTATTTTGTTCATTAAATCCAATATCAAAATCGTTAATAATTACGTGTGATTTTAAAACTGGCTCTGCCTCACCTGTTAATGCTGATTGGTTAACTTTCAAATTATTAGTTTCAACTAATCTAGCATCCGCGGGGATAATACTCCCATCCTTTAGGTGAATAATATCACCAGATACTAATTCCGAATCCTCAACTGTTATTTCATTTTCCCCCCGAGTCACCTTGGCATAACTTTTTATAACTTCTTTTAAAGCAGCTAAAGTATCTTCGGCTTTTCCTTCCTGGATTGCACCGATTATAGTATTTAAAACTACTATAAACATAATAATAGCAGCATCGACATAATCTTTTAAGAAAAAAACCAAAATCGATGAGAAAATTAGAATATAAACCAGCGGACTATTAACTTGAGATAAAATTATATTAGCAAATGATCGATGTTTATTTGTATCCAAAACATTAGAACCAAACTTTTGGCGATTTTTTTCAATTCTTTGTAAAGTAAGTCCCCTAGAAGAAGAGTTAAAATAATTATAAATCTCTAATTCATTTTTTTGATACCATTTTATTTCTTTTTCAATGTTCATATTCTATTTATTATTTCAATTTTATTTTATAAATCTAAAGGTCTCTAAAATTTTTAATTGTGTATCGAGATCATCATTGTTAATTTCACCAAACCTCTTTATATTATCTCCCTCAAATGGATTACATTCGTAAATTGTCACCTCTTGTTCGCCATTAAAACACTTTTCTTCATAATTACCGATTTTATTTCTCATTAAGACAAACCCCCAAGATTTCCAATTCTCTGGTGGGTTTTCAAAATTAATAAATGTTACCCATGACTGATCAGATCCCTCTAAAACAAAATTATTAACATTATTTACTGATTCATTAATTTTTGAATTAATTTCTAATGATTCTTTTTGGATGCCAATTACCCCAGACTGAGCAATTCCATTTGGATATATAGAAAAATGAGTAGTATTGCTAAAATAATCTAGAGGAAAATCATTATAGAATTGATCTTTATAGAAGCTAATTTCTAATTTTTCATCCTCAAATGATTCATAAATAGTCCAGTTCTTAGGAAAATCTAATTGAAAACCATACTCATCATTTGTGTATATTTTCCATTCAGATTTTTCTGACTCTTTTATCTGGCCAACTGTTTCTGTGTCATTAAAAATTAAGTTAAAAACCAAGTAGAGCGAGATTGATAAGATAATTAATATTAACAAAACTTTTTTAATCATACTGAAATAGCTGCAATTTTCTGTTTTTTTTATTATTTTTTTTATTATCATATTTAGGAATTATGTTAAAGTTCAATATCTTCAATCTTTCTACCTGAATCAGAATCAAACACAGTCATTGTTTCTAGAGCTTTTTTAATTTGGTTTTCTTTTTCCGCCCTTTCAATTCTATCCAATTTTTTTTCAATAA
>CAZKXE010000004.1:0-20829 GCA_964556855.1 uncultured Candidatus Saccharibacteria bacterium | reverse complement strand
GTGGTAGTTGGCCAGGCTTTGTTATCGATATAGTATTGCTGAACTGCAGAGTGTAAGGCTCGTAAGTCTGAAGCCCGCTGGGCATTTCTAGCCTGGGCAAGTTGTCTACCTGGGTTAATCGCGACAATAACAATTCCAGCAAGGATTGCAATAATAGCGATGACTAGTAGCATTTCTAGTAAGGTGAAGGCTTTGCTGGTTATTTTTTTTGATGCATATTTTAATAATTAGTAAATTTATTATATCAAAAAAGTATAAGTTAGTGTAAATAAAAAAACACTATTATTAAATTTTAATTAGCAAAAAACACAACTCTCGCTGTGTTTTTTGCATCCTTGTTCTGCGGCTAAAGGTTAACCTACCGCTTGATATATGGTATTAAAGCCATAAATCTTGCTCTTTTGATAGCTTGAGCTAATTTTCTCTGGCTTTTGGCTGAAACGCCGCTTCTTCTTGCTGAGAAAATTCGACCGTTTGGATTTATAAATTTATTCAAAATTGAAATATCTTTATAATCAATGTGGGTCACTCCATTTTCCTTGAAATAACAGTCTTTTGACATATTTTTAATCTTTTAATAATTTAATAATATGTAAATTATTTGATTTAGTCTGTTTTAATACAAACTAGAATGGGATATCTTCTGGATTGATTTCATCCTCTGGATATTCAATGGAATCGTTATTCTGGTTCCCTGAGTCCTGAGATTGTTCATCTGATGATTTACCAGTATCCTGGTTAAAATCGCCTCCTGCACCTGCTTTTGGACCAAATTGGACCCTATCAGCAATGATTTCAGTTCGGTATTTTTTAACACCATCCTGTTCCCAGCTACGAGTTTGCATTCTACCTTCGATTAATACACTTTGACCTTTTTTCAAGTACTGACCTGCAGTTTCTGCTTGTCGGCCGAAAACCACAATATTGTGATAATCTGCTTGTTCTTGTTTATTACCATCCTTGTCTTTATAAACCCGATTTGTTGCAACACTGAAAGAAGTAACTGTAACCCCTGATGGTAATGCTTTTTGTTCAGGGTCCCTAGTTAAATTCCCAATGATAATTGCTTTGTTTAAATACATGTTTATATCTTGTCAAAATTGTGACTAATCGTCAATCAAATATTTTACTTTTAATTTACAAATTTTTTAGAATAATTTCATCTTTCAATAAAATTTATTCTTCTTCTATCAAATCATCAATGGCTTCATCGATTTTTTGATTTTTATCTTCTTCAACTTCTTTGTTTTCTTCTTCAGATTTTTCTTCAGCTTCTTTTGACTCAATTTCTGAATCATCAGCTTCTGATTTTACATCTTCAGTTTTTTCTTCTTTAACAGTTTCTACTTTTTCAGAATTAGTTTCTTTTTTAGCCTCTTTTTTAGGTTCTGATTTGGAGTCTTCCTTACCATCCCCTTCTTCTAGAGATTCTAATTCCTCTGCAGCTAGTTTAGCAGTACTATGATCGTAATCATCAACTGTTTTAACTATTAGATATCTGATAATTTGTTCATCAGCCTTGACTTCGGCTTTGATTTTTTCTACATCTTCTGAACTTGCATTAAAATTAATCCAAGCAAAATAAGCGTTAGAGAATCTTTGATTCTGTCCGCCAATTTTCTTCATAATTGTGTAAGCTAATTCAATAGCTTTCGGTTCAGCAGATTTAACTACTTCACCTCCATTCTTGCTAATAATGCCTGTGATGTCAGCAAACACATCAGCAACCTTGTCTTCGGTTACTGTAGGAATAATGTGGAATCCCAGCTCGTAGAGCTTTGCATCTTCTGACATATGGGTTTCTTTTTTCACCATGCATGAAAGATTAACAGGATTTTAGTGAAAAGTAAAGGTGGTATTAGTAAATTAAAATATAGTTTTAAAATTATTTATCAGTTGCTTTTCTAATTCATTTTGATCAATCTCCTTGATTTCAGCAATTTTTTTGATGACTTCCAGGACGTAGATTGGTTCATTTCTTTGGCCCCTGAATTTTACTGGGGCAACAAAAGGCGAATCTGTTTCAACGTGCGTTTTATCAATCGGAGTTGCCTTGATTATTTCCTCGTATTGTTTGGCAAAAGTGATGACTCCGGTATAAGAAACTGTAAAACCTAAATTTAGGACTTTTTCTAGAATATTTAAATCACCAACAAAAAAATGGAAGTTCCCTTTTAATTCCTTTTGGTAAAATTCACTTTTTGGATCAGTGGTTTTTTCTTGATAATTTTCTAGAATTTCAATTACATCATCATAAGCATCACGACAATGAATCATCACAGGCAAATCATTTTTCATAGCTAATTCAATTTGCGCCTTAAAAAGTTTTTTTTGCTCATCCTTTAATTTTTCTATTTCAAATTCACTTAGACCTTTTTCAAAATGAAAATAATCTAGGCCACATTCCCCAATTGCTAGAATTTTTTTATCATCCCCTACTTCTTTATCACGATCAATCATTTCCTGGAACTTTTCTTTGATTTCTGTTTCTGTTAAACCAAAATTAAAAGCGGGTTCATTAACAACAGTTGGGTGGAAACCAATGCTGCAAAAATTTAAATCATTTTGCACTGCCAAATCATATACCTGAGATGAAGTTTCCAAATCAGTCCCAATATTAATAACAGCAAGATTAGCTTCCTGATTTTTTTTTATAATTTCTGCCCTATCATCATCAAAATCTTTAAAATTAAGGTGGGCATGTATATCAATATATTTCATATGTAATTAAATTCTAGCAAACAAGGATTCTGGTTTTTGGCCAGTGGTGACAGCATTTCTAATTTTTAAAGCAGTTTCCGGCAATAGAGGTTCAATCATTATTCCTAATTTCCATATTTCCCAAACTAATTCTTCAATAATTTTTAAGGCTCCATCCTTGTCAGTTTTTATTAATTTAAATGGTTCTGTTTCTGTAATTTTTTGATCAATCTTGGCGATAATTACCCATAAAGTATCAGCTGCTTTTTGCAAACTGAAATCAGCTACGCTCTGGTGAAAATCTTTTTCTGATTCCCAAATTTCCTTGGTTTTTGAATTCAAGATTTGCTCATCAATTTTAATTTCGTTATTTTCTGCCATTTTAAGAACTCTGGAAACTACATTGCCTAGCCCATTTGCCAAATTAGCATTGTAACCTTCTACGAATTTTTCTTCTGTAAAATCTGAATCCTCGTATGGATGTAATTCCCTAATAGCAAAATACCTTAGGGCTTCAGATCCATATTTTTCTACATATTCCATTGGATCTATAACATTCCCAATACTTTTAGACATTTTTTGACCATTACTTAAAATAAATCCATTAACCAAAAGATGATCAGTATTTTTTAGGCCAACAGACAAAAGCATAGCTTGCCATCTAGCAGCTTGGAATTGTAAATTATCCTTTCCGCAAATTTGAATGACCTTGGCATTGTTCCAGAATTTGTCAAAGTTTTCTGCATTGTCAGGCCAACCTAGCGTTGAAATATAATTAACTAAAGCATCAAACCAAACATAGAAAACCTGGTCTGGGTCATTTGGGACATCTATCCCCCATGGCATTTTCGACTTTAGGCGAGAAATACTAAAATCCTCTAATCCTTGCGATACTAGGCTAGTAATTTCTTTATGTCTCGATTCTGGAATTACAAAATTAGGATTTTCTTTATATAAATTTAATAATTTTTCTTGAAAAGCCGAGTATTTGAAAAAATAATTTTCCTCTGAAATTAGTTCCGGTTTTTTCCCTGGGTGATATGGGCATTCCCCATCAATCAGATCATTTTCTTTTACAAAAGCTTCACAACCAACACAATACAAACCTTCATAATTTTTTTTATAAATAAAACCAGCTTCATCACATTTTTTCCAAAAATCCTGAGCAGATTTTACATGATCAGGATCTGTTGTTCTGATAAATTTGTCGTACGAAATATTTAATGATTCTTTAAGTGAGCTAAAGGTTTTTGATTTTTCATCTACAAATTTTTGGGTGTCTTGATTATTTTCTTGGGCTTTTTGATAAATTTTTAAACCATGTTCATCTGTCCCGGTATTAAAGAAAACATTTTCAGAAAAATTAGAATCGATTCTTAAATCATTTTCAATTTGGTAATTTATTCGATAATACCTAGCCAAAAAATCAGCCTTTATAAATTCCATTACATGCCCAACGTGAGGATTAGCATTTACATAAGGCAAAGTTGTCGTGATATAAATATTTTCTGATTTCATTTTAGTTTGATTATTTACTTTTTAACAATTTTAATACGATTTAGAATATAGTATTTATAAAATTTAAATTAATAGGATGTGAGACTTTATTGACTTTCCTTCATTTGCTTTAATTTATTTTTCTCTACGTCATTTATGTATTCCATAATAGCCGCTGTCACCGGTACTGAAATTAAAATTCCTAAAAACCCTGCTAATTGAGAACCAATAATCAAAGCCAGGATTGCAATCAGGGCTGGTATTCCGACTATTTTCTTTACAACTAATGGGTGAATTAATTGGCTTTCAAATTGCTGGATGATAATATAAACAAATATAATAATTAGAGCTAAAGGAATTCCGCCTTGTAAAAGGGCAAAAATTATAGCTGGTATAGATGCAAGAATCGGTCCAAAAATAGGAATCAGTTCAAATATACCGGCTATCAAGGCCAAAAATAGCGCATTTTGTATTCCGAAAATACTTAGGCTGAGATAAGTCAAAACAGCAATCAAAATACTCAGCAATAACTGACCCTGCATCCATAATCCGATTTTTCTCTGTGACCTCTTCCATAAATCAATAGCGTACTTTTCATTTTTTATTGGTGTTAAAAGACGAATCAAATTAGAAACTCCATCTTCTTGGACGGAAAGATAAAAAGAGAAAACAATGATTAAAACCGCACTCACAAACCCTCCAAAAATAAGACTGAATGTGGCAACAACATTTGCTGTCGCACTGCCTGCTCCCCTTCCGATCATAGAGAAAAATTCAGGATTCGTAGTATCATTGGTAATTCGACTTATCAGATCTGTGAAAATAGGAATATTATTTAACCTTTCTGATTGAGTTATTTCCGTAAGATAACCTGGTAACGTATTTAGAATTGAAGTCATATCCTTTACTAAAGGAGGTACAAAAACATAGAAAATAAACCCAAAGACAGTGATCGTGAATGTGTAAATAATTACTACAGATATGATCCTTGGTATTTTTTTACTGATAAAAAATTTCGTAATTGGCTCTATTGCTGAAGCTAAAATAACAGCAGTCAATAAAATTAGGAATAAATCCCTAAGTGTGAAAATAAAATAAAAAATCAGAACAGCCACAATTACTTTGAAAACTGCCCCGAATGTAATGCTTATAATAATTGGTTGATCAAGTTTTTTGCTCATTAGATATAATATAGCACGATTTATCCTGTCTATAAAGATTTTAGGTGCTTTCTTATCTTTTGTGCATCTTTTTGAGGACCATGAATAATCAAATTTATATTATCATTTTTAAGGAATTCATTTGCCACTTTTTGGATTTCTGTAGGAGTTACTTTAATAAGCTTATTAATAGCTTCATTGGGTTTTAGGATTTTTTCTAGCATCATTTCCTGTGCGCCGTAAAAAGTTGCAAAATCCTCTGAATTTTCAAGTCTCATTTTTGACTTATTAATTAACATGTTTTTAACCTTTTTTAATTCCTGTTCGGAAACACCATTATCTTTGATGTCTTTTAAAATTTCAATGATTCCTTTAATAGCCTCGTCTAGTCTCTTGTTTGCCACTCCGGCAAAAATCCCCAAAAAACCCGCATCAAATGAGTAATTATTCATTGCGTATGAATAATAACAAATTCCTAATTCCTCTCGCATTTTAGAGAATAGCCTAGAACTCATACCTGCAGATAAAATCCCCTTTAGCATATCCAGGGCTGGGACTTTTTTATCATACTGATCTACAGTTCTAAAAACCAAGGCCAAATGAGTTTGATCGCTTTTTTTATAATGCAATTTTACTTGTGGCTTGATACTTTCTGTAACTTTTGATGGTTTGACGAGTTTCCCTTTCTTTATTGTCCCTAGATTTTCTTCTACTATTCTTTTGGCTTGGCCCATAGAAATATCACCAGCAATCATAACTGAAGTAGCGGAACCTGTATAATATTTTTCTTTATAATTTACAAAATCTTCTCTCTTTAAATTCCTTATATTTTTCTTGTTTCCAATAATTGGCATTCCAAATGTTGTTTTCGGATACAAATCTTCGTAGATAAAATCATGCAATTTTCTAGCTGGATCATCTTCGTACATATTTATCTCTTCAAGAATCACACCCCTTTCCTTTTCGATTTCTTCTGCTGGGAAAATTGAGTTTAAATAAATATCAGACAAAACTTTTGCGCCTTTTTCAAAACTATTTTTACTAACTCGAAACCAATACGCTGTTTTTTCAAAATCTGTGAATGCGTTATAGTCAGCACCAATTTGATCTAGTTTTAAAGTAATTTCTTTTGAAGTTAAGTTATTAGTGCCTTTGAAATGTAGATGCTCCAAAAAATGACTGATTCCGTTTATATCTAAATCTTCGTACCTCGAACCAACATTAGCCCCAATTAACATAGTGGTAGTTGGACTATTTTTCATTGGCACCACAATCAATCTAATGCCGTTATTTAAAACTGTTCTTTTGAAATTCATATGTAATTTTGAATAAGCTTAATAATGATTAATTAAAAAGTTGCCAGATTAATTAATTTTTTCCTTGAAGTAATTTTTCAATTCAGAAATTTGGATTCTATCCTGTTCACCAGTGTCCCGATTTCTAATTGTTACTGTATTTAATAATGGATTATTTTCTCCGTCTTTTTCTGTTTCAATAGTTTCAAAATCTACAGTTACACAAAAAGGAGTTCCGATTTCATCCTGTCTTCGATATCTTTTACCAATGTTGCCGTTATCGTCAAAAGTCACTCGCCAATTTTCTTGATTCAAAGATTCAAAAACTTCTTTGGCTTTATTAACTAAAATTTCCTTATTTTTCAATAGTGGAAAAACTGCGATTTGATATGGTGCAATTTCTGGACTAAGTTTTAAAACAGTTCTTTCTTCCCCGCCAACGTTATCTTTGCTATAAGCTGTGGTCAAAATAGCTAGAATCAATCTATCAACTCCAATAGATGGTTCTATTACATGAGGAATAAACCTTTCTCCAGTTTGGTCGTTAAAATATTCTAATTTCTGGTTACTCGCTTCGGAATGTTTTGATAAATCATAATTTGTTCTATAGGCTAGACCATACAATTCTTTCTGGCCAAATGGATAATTAAATTCGAAATCAATTGTTCGTTTTGAATAATGAGCTCTGTCTTCGTCAGATACTTCGACTTCAAAAACATCTTCTTTTCTAAGTCCAACAAGGTTGTTGAATTCACGCAAAGATTCTACCCATTTTTCAAATTCCACCTCCCAATTATCAGGATGAATGAAATATTCGATTTCCATTTGCTCGAACTCTCTAGTTCTGAAAATAAAATCTCGTGGGGCTATTTCATTTCTGAAAGCTTTCCCAATTTGCCCAATACCAAATGGCATTTTTGGGTGCATTGAATCTAGAACATTTTTATAATTAACAAAAATACCTCCGGCAGTTTCTGGTCTTAGGTAAGAAACACTATCCCCTGTTCCGCTAACTCCGATTTCGGTCTTGAACATCATGTTGAATTTTTTGACCTGACTTAATTCATTTCCATCTGGTGATAGAATTTTGTTTTCTTTTATCAGCGCGTCCATTTCTTCTGATGTTTTTCCGGCTACTTCATAACCCGCATCCTCTAAAAGATGATCAGCTCGGTATCTTTTTTTAGTTTTTAAATCTTCAACTAGCGGGTCATTAAAACCAGAAACATGACCTGATGCTTCCCAAATTTTACTATTCATTAAAATTGCTGCGTCTAACCCATAAATATCATTTCTTTTTTCAATGAAATTTTGCCACCACAAATTTTTCACTCTATTTTTTAGAATAACTCCAAGTGGTCCATAATCCCAAGTACCGGCTAGTCCACCGTAAATTTCTGAACCTTGAAAGATAAAACCCCTTCTTTTGGCTAAAGAAATAATTTCCTCCATTTTGTTAGAATTTTCTGGTTGGCTATTCATATTTTCATTATTTGTTTTATTTTCTTTGTCATTCATATTTATAATTTATTTTCCTAATTTTGATTTATCGTACAACAGAATGGTTACTATTTGAAGACATATTAAAGATTTTTGTGGTTGGTGACTCTATTTTTTTAACGAAATCTAATTGTACAAAAGTATCGTATCCTGTCAAAACAATGTCATTTAGTAGTTTAGGAGTAGAACCAATTTGACTTATACTTGGGGTTAAAGTGACTTGCGCATATAACTTTCTAGATTCGTTGCCATAACCAACTCCAGGCTCCAAATCTCCAACATACCAAGTTACCATTCTAGTCTGAGCATCATATGTAACCTTTTCATTTGAAGGAATAAATATATTATCCCAATTAACATACAAAGGAAGTCGTGCTTCTATTTTGGCATTTTCAACCTTATTAGTGCTATTTGCGATTTGGAAAATTAATGTGTAATTAGTTTCTTGTTCTGAAATTGGTGGCAATGGCCCAAAGTTATTAATTGGCACTCCTTCACTAAAGGCGGTTTGTACAGACACAGGAACATCTGAAATAATAGCAACTGATGCAAATGATTCCCTATCAAGCACGGTTTCCGAATTATCTTCTGAAATTCTATCTGCCTTAATTTTTGTATTTAAGCTAATTTTTGGATTTGATAAGTTTGTATTTAAATTACCAATATTTTTTGAATTAAAGGTGAAATTTAAATTAATAACTTCTCCTGGTTCTAGTTCAGATAACTGTCTGAATGAATTTTTATCCCAATAAATAGTATTTTTTATTGAATCGTAAAATCCTTCATTTGCTTTAACTAGATTTTTATTTAAGGCATCCCCATCGAACAGTAGCTCTAATTCTATATTTCTTAGAATATCATCGGTCCCATTAACAAAAGTAATATTACCATCTATAATGTCCTCACTAGATACGACAATATCACTTGAATCTTTGTTATTCAAAGTTAATTTCAAATCTAGGAATGATTGCAGGATGGTTGTTTCGTGAAATGCTTCTGACCAAACCACGGATAATTGATCGTTAGAGTCCTCTGATTTAATTCCTGTCTGGAAACGGAACGATCTCACTTCTGAATCTTGTCCGTTAATTTTTCCTTTTATCAAAATTTCTTTTTCTTCTTTCGGATCTAATTTTTGGAAGAACCAGATATTGTTTCCAATGCTTGGTTTAATATTGGCGCTTTCATATTCAAAACCAAAAGGATATTTAGCCACTACCATAATATTTTCTAAAACATCAGTTGAGTTAGATGATAAATTAGCATTCAAATTCAAAGTTTGGCCAGAAGAAATATTATCGATTGCATTAACTGTTAAACGAAGTGGCGCTGAACTTAAAACAACCTGAAACGGCTTTTCTTTTTCAAAAATAGCATTCGATCCCTGTAATCTATACTCGATTGAGACATCAATTTCTTTTTTAGTATTTTCTTCTCCGAATAGTGCGGCTTGGACACTTTTTCTTATAATTTGATTTGGATCAATATCACCTAGGTCAAACCTAGCTGTTCTAACATCAGTTACCAAGTCGGTTGTGGATTTAGAACCTTCTGGATAACGAATGACGAGGTCAACTAATTCGAGTGGGATTTGATTATTATTTTCAATAATTACATCAAAATTCAGAACTTCCCCACCACCAACTGAAATTGGGCTAATAATTTGCATATTAACATCGTGAACTAAATTATTTTGACTCTGATTAAAAATAAACAGAGCGTACCCCAATGATACTGCGAAAAATAGACCTGCTAAAACCATCATGTAATTTGCGATTTTACTTTTACTTTTTCTTCTTATTTTTTTGGGTTTTTCTGTCATTTCATTAAATTGATTCAATTCTGCACCAGGCCCCCAATAAAATTCTTCAGTATTATTTGATACTATTTCTTGACCAACATTTAATTTTTCACTATCCCAATTATTTTTTAATTGATATTTCTTCTTATTCAAAGAAGCTCTTTTCTCTATGGGACTATAGTATTTCGAATATAATTTACTCTTTGTCTCTTCTAAAGGGCTATCTTTTTTATTTTGAGAATCTAAATTTTGATCTTTCATTAGAAATAATTATAACATTTTTTAATTTAAAATATATTTGGAAATCCAGTATTAGAGCTGACTGTGACTAATTGATTCATTAATTGTTTTTATCAATTGTTTTTGGTTGGTTCGTATATAATCCAAAATGCTCGCCAATTCAGTTGGTGTTGCTTTATTTTCTAGAAATATTTTTTGCTGAATCTTTAATTCATCTCCAATATAAACTAAATGATTTAGAATTTTCAAAACAATTAGAATTTCCAGTAAATCAGTTTCTACAACATCCTTTTTTAATAGATTAACCCCAAATTCAACAATCTTGAATAATTCTGATTCAGGGTCTTCTTCTGGAGACATCTTAATAATCAAATTGAAAATATTTTTTAAGAAAATAATTTCTGAATCGTTTAATTCATAGAATAAATGATTGACCAAATCAGCATTGATCATTTTGAAACCACCCTTCCCGTACACTAATGATGCTTCTATAAATGAAAAATCCTGAGTCAAATTTTTTAGTTTTGATTCAATTTTTCTAATTCCAGCAGCTTTTGCCTGAACCAACCCCAGGTTTTCAGTTAGAAGTTTAAAAATCTTACCGGTCTCCCCAATATCATAGCTGCCTAGAATAAATGATTTTTCATTATAGAGGTGATGCATATATTTTGGTTTTTAAAAGTAGGTAATTTGCATATTAATGATTCAACCGAGACTTGAATCATAATTGTTTAAATTTGAATTTTAAAACTACAATCCTCAATTTCTAAGACTTCATCAGATTCAAATTCATTTTTTAGACTAATTAATGAAGCATTCACAGTATTTTTTATTTCTTGCTCAAAATCATTAACTACCTTTTGTCCAGATTCATTTGTATTAATTTCTAATTTAATAACGTCTTCCGGGTTAAGACCCTTCGTCTTCCGCATGTTTTGAATAAATCTGATTAATTCACGAGCAATTCCCTCTTGTTTCAATTCCTCTGATAATTCCGTATCTAATTTAACTTCATTATTTTTTAGAGAGTTGTCAAAATCAATATTTTTGACATTTATTTCATCTTTAATAATGTCTAGTAATTGTTCGTGATGATTGGCAAACGAGTTTGAAACAGTTATTTTATTTAGAGGCTGCCTAACCCTAATACCAGATTTGTCACGAGATTCCAAAGCAAATCCAACCAAGTCCCTAATTTCACTCATTTTTTTCAAAATTTCTGAATCTGACTTTTGGAATGTTGGCCAGTCTAATAAATGAACACTTTTGTCTGATTGTTTGAAATTATAACCAGTTAATCTTTGGTAAATTTCCTCGGCTAGAAAAGGCATAAACGGTGCTAGGATTTTAGAGATATTTAGCAAAACATAAGCTAGGTTTTTGGTTGCCATATTTTTTTCTGATTCTGATCCCTTTTTGAAACGATCTCTAGATCTTCTTAGGTACCACGTAGAAAGATCGTCTACTAAATCCAAAATTGGTCTAGTAGCTCTATCTAGTTCATATTTCTCCATTGATTTTTCAACCTGATTCCCTGTTTCAAATAATCGATTTAGGATCCATTGATCTAAAATATTATCACTTTGCGGAATAACCTGGCTTTCCGCAAAATTTTCAGTAGCATACATTTCATAAAATGAAAGTACATTCAAAAGTCGATTATTAATCTTTTTTACAATTTCATCAACTCCCTTTTCTGAAAAATTCAAAGGTTCCGCCCTAACAATTGGAGAAGAAATCATATAGTAACGCGCAGCATCAGCCCCATATTTATCAAACAGATAATTTGGATCTGGATAATTTTGTAATCTTTTAGACATTTTTCTTCCATCCTCTGCTAGAACAAGTCCATTCACAATAATATTTTTATAAGGGGCTTTTTTGAATAAGGCAGTGTTCAAAGCGAGCAGTGTATAAAACCAACCACGAGTTTGATCCAACCCTTCGGCAATAAAGTCTGCGGGGAAACCTTTGCTTTTATCGAACATTTTTTCTCCCGGATCGAAATTATCTTTTTCAAAAGGATAATGATTAATAGCAAAAGGCATTGATCCAGAATCAAACCAAGTGTCAAACACATCCTCTACTCTTTTCATTTTTTTACCGTTTTGTTCAAATTCAACATCGTCTATATAAGGTCTGTGGTAATCCAAAATGTAATCATCATCATGTGGAATGGGAGCAAAATCATAATGTACTAAATCACCAGGTTGTAAAACATCGTAATGGTTTTTATTCCTTAGATCCAAAGTTTCTTGATTATCCAAGCCACTTCGAACAGCAAAAAACATCCATGAAGGAAAATCATGAGTAACAATCAAGATATTCTTACCTTGATATTTCTGATCGGTTTCATAAATAAAATCTCCTACTCTTTTTCTAATATCACTTAAATTTTCTGCCCCTTCCGCTTTCTTTTCGAATCTCTCTAATTCATTCTTAAATAATCCGTGGTACGCAGATTCCGGTTCACCATTCAGTACACCGGCCTGGATTTCTTGGATCCTATCGTCAATAATTATATGTTCTTTATTGAAATTAATTTGCTCTGCAACCAGGTTTGCAGTATCAATAGTTCTCTTTAGTGGTGAAGCAATTATCAAATCAATATTTTGATCTTGTAATTTTTCGGAATTTTTAATAATATCTTTTTTTCCTTTTTCTGTTAGATGGCTAATTGCTTTTTCAGAATTATCACTACTTAGGAACTTTCTGACATTATGATCACCTTCCCCATGTCGCATTATAAAATAGTTATTAGTGCTTTTAGTTTTTTCTTTCAAATCCTTTAGGGATCCTATGACTGCAATTTCCTCTTTGTCTTCACTTCTCCAGATTGGAATTGGAGTTCCCCAAAAACGTGAGCGAGAAATTCCCCAGTCCTTGATATTTTCTAGCCAATTTCCAAATCTTTTTTCCCCAACATAACTTGGAACCCAATTAACTTTTTTATTTAATTTGATCATTTTGTCACGATTTTCGGTTACTCTCACAAACCAAGATGACAAAGCGTAATTCAACAACGGGGCATCCGTTCTCCAACAATGAGGATAAGAGTGAGTAATTTTTTCCTTATCAAACAAAGAATTATGGTGAGCTAAATATTTTATTACTTCAATATCAGTTTCCTGATGCTTATTTGGGTTTTCGTCATCTGGTTTTGGTTTTGCTTGTCGTCCAGCAAAGTCAGTGACTTCTGGTTTAATTGTTCCGTCGATATTTACGTGTTGAACAAAAGGTAATTTATTAGCCTTGGCTAGGTTCAAGTCGTCCTCACCAAAAGCTGGTGCAATGTGAACGATTCCAGAACCATCTTCGGTAGTAACAAAATCTGCTGCATAAATTTTCCAACCGTTTTCTTTGTTATCCAAATCTTTTTGGCCACTGTAATAATCGAAAATTGGTTCATACGATTTTCCAACTAAATCAGCCCCTTTGAATTCACTGATGATTTCATATTTTTTATCCTTCATGACTGCCTCTAGTCTTGATTTGGCTAAAATAAAATTACCGAGGTTATATTTTCCTTTTTCATCTGGACCATTCACAGTAGCATCTTGAGTAATTTTTACTTTTACATAATCAATTTCTGATCCAACTGCCAAAACAACATTGGCCGGCAATGTCCAAGGTGTAGTTGTCCAAGCAATTAAATAAGTATCCTTTTCATCCTTCAGTGCAAATTTTGCATAGACAGAAATATCTACGATATCCTTGTAGTTCTGATTAACTTCGAAATTGGAGAGCGGAGTTTCCAAGGCCGGAGAAATATGCATACTTTTAAAATCCTCATAAACCAACCCTTTTTCGTATAATTTTTTAAATGCCCACATCACAGATTCAGAAAAAGTAGAATCCATAGTAGTGTAGCTATTTCCCATATCAACCCAACGCCCTGTTCGAGGAACAATCTTTTTCCATTCTTCGTCATATTTAAAAACGCTATTTTTAGCAGCTTGGTTGAATTTTTTAATACCGAAGTCTTCGATATCTTTCTTTGTTTTTAAATCATGTTCTTTTTGGATCAAGTTTTCAATTGGCAAACCGTGACAGTCCCAACCCCATCGTCGGTTTACTTTATAACCCTTCATGGTTTTGTATCGTGGAATTGCATCTTTGATAATCCCAGCCAAAATGTGTCCATAGTGCGGCAACCCAGTTGCAAATGGAGGCCCATCATAAAATACAAAATCCCCCATCGGAGAATCTTTTTCTAGAGTCTGGTCGAATAAATTATTATCTTGCCAGAAATTTAGAACTTTTTCTTCAGTTTGTGCAGTTTGGCTTTTGGGATTTTGATTCTGATTGTTTTCAGTCTGATTATCCCCCTTTTGGTCATTTGATAAATTTTTTCCTGATGTAGCTGTTTGATGACCGGCCATATCAGGACCGTTATCAGATGCGTTTTGCACCTGTTCATTTTTATTTGTCATGCTAAAGATACTAGCATTTTTTTTATAAATTTTAAAGTATTGAATATTTAAAAATAATAACCGCCAGTCCCTCAGACTGTGCGGTTATTATTTTGTTTATTTTTAATGTCAAAAATTTATTTCTGCCGCAATATTAATAGCGACTGACTACATCACTTCAGGCAATCTAATACCAACAATATTCAAACAGTTTCTCATCACAATCATAGTCGCATTTACCAATGCTAATTTATAACCTTCTTGTTCGCTGTCATCAAGGATTTTATTTTGGCCATAATAACTATTAAATTCAGAAGCCAGGTTTATGGCGTAGGTTAACAGATAGTTTGGGGACTTTTCAGAAAGTGCTTGATCAACTATTTCTGGAAATTGATAAAGTATTTTTTCTAATTTAGTAATTTCCCAACCTGCAGGAATTTTTTTAGGATTTGGTATCTTCTTTTCTTCTCTTGATTTAGCTAGAACTGATTTAGCTCTGGTGTAGGTATATTGCAAATATGGGCCAGAATCCCCCTCAAAAGAAACAGCTGCTTCCCTATCGAAAATTATATTCTTGCCAGGAGATTGTTTTAAAATTGAATATTTTATTGCGGCTACTGCCACATCAGTAATGATTTTCTTCTTTTCTTCCACTGGAATATCTCTGTCTGCCATTTTTTCTGCAACCTTATTTTCTATTTCTTCGATCAAGCTTTCGCCGGTAATCACATTCCCTTTTCGAGAAGACATTTTTCCATCTGTAAATTGCATCATTCCATGACTAATGTGTTCTGTTTTTTTAGCAATTTCTGGTTTTATTTCAGATAGCGCAGCCAGCAAAACTTTAAAATATTGCTTTTGTTCTTCGGCAGTGACAATAATTGATTTATCAAATTTTCCTAATCCTTCTTTCATTAAGGCATTGCCCAGATCCTTGGTTTCATAAGTCGGCAGCCCATTATGATTAATGAAAACCCTAGTATGCAGTCCAACTTTTTCTCCCTTGTAAACAATCGCTCCTTCACTTTCTTCAAAAACCTTGCCAATATTTTCTTTTACTAAATTCATCCCTAAATCAACAACAGAACTTTCCATAATATAATGTTGGAAGGATGTTCCAAGTTTTTCGTAGATTTCCTCAAAATGTTGCAGGCTCCATTTTTTAGCAAATTGATAAAGTTCATCGATCTGAGGATTAGTAGTTTTATCTGCTTCAAAATTTTCGTAAACTATTTTATTAATCGCAACTATTTCTTCTTTAGCTTTTTCATCTTCTTCATATTTTGTAGATCCTAGAACATAAGCCTGACCTAGAAAAGTGGTTTTCTTATTCAAGTCGTCAGTTTCTTTTGGCATACCCTCTCCCATTTCCATCATCCCCCAAATTGTTTTGGCTATATGTAATCCGACATCTCCTTGGTAACAGGCATTAATTACGGAGGCTCCATTCCATTTATACAAACGAGAGAAAACTTCACCTATAGCGTTAGACATCAAATGCCCAATGTGAAATTGTTTCAACGGGTTTGGATCAGTATATTCAATTAAAATAGTTTGCCCATCTAAATTTTTATTCTTTCCAAAATTCTGTTCAAGCTCAACAATTAAATTAATAGATTGTTGAAAAAAATCAGGAGCCAGATGAAAATTAATAAATCCCGGGCCAGCCACTGTGACATTAGTAATTTCTGCTGGTAGGGATTCCTTCATTTTACCAGCTAGAATGTTTGCCAAGTCTACTGGCTTTACTTTTTTCCCAGTATCAGCCTCGATTTTTTTCGACAAAACCAGAGCGATATTAGATGAATAGTCTCCTTATTCTAAAACTTTTGGATGTTCTATATTAAATTCCAAATTAGCAAATTTACCTTGATCAAAACTACTTTTAATTAGGTTCGAGATTTTTTCTTGAATATTAATCATTTTTTAATTATCGCTAATTTTTCAAAAAAAGCAAAATTGACTTATCTATAAAAAAGACTATAAATAGATTAGCGTTGTACAATTCACAAAAAAAAGGAGGGCTTCATGAGCACATCTGGCAAAAAAACAGACCTGACCGACATTACGATTGAGGAAGCGGAAAGGGACGAAAAGCAATTCAAGGAAGCAGAAGCTGCAATTAAAATTGGCGCAGGTGGGCCATTCCAGCTTGTTGGTTCTGCATTGATGCTTGATTTGATTGATGCAAAAATCAAACCTGCAGATACTGACCATGACCTGCAAAAAATGCGCTTCCTCGCCTAGAACTATAAACAACTAAAAAGTCGCTTATTTTTTAAGCGACTTTTTTATTAATTAAATACCACCTTATCAGAAATAATACCTAGCTGAATATTCCAGAACTTCCAAACCCCCCTTCCCCTCTTTCAGAATTATCTAATTCATCCACCTCTTCTATTTCGCAGGTTTCTTTTTGTTGAATAATCATCTGGGCAATTTTCTGTCCTTTTTTAACTACATAGATTTCATCGCTCAAATTTACAATTCCAACTTTTACTTCCCCTCTATATCCAGAATCAACAACTCCACCCAATGTTTTCAATCCAAAATTATGGGACAGGCCGCTTTTATCCCAAATCAGACCAACAAAACCAATTGGGATTTGCAGTGCTATTCCTGTCGGAACTTGGACTCTTTGATTTGGCTTAATCTCCAAATCTTCAACTGAAAATAAATCAAATCCAGCATCATCATCATACGAATAATTAGGAATAATTGCTTCTTGGTTTAATTTCTTAATTTTTAATTTCATAAAACCATTTTAACATTTTAAAGAAACTGTGGAAGCGAGTCGAGACCTAATAATTAGAATTTGACTTAATTTTATAAAAAGCATAGTCTAGGGAATGAATCTGCACATTTTAAAAACAAACATAGAGAAGGAGAGATGAATGAAGGATCTATATCTGCCATTTGAAGACAGGAAAATCGATTTCCAATACAAATCTGCGATTAGCACGATTTTGAACGAAGGAATCGAATCTGAAGCCCCAAGTGGTGTTAATACTATCACTTATACGGGAATTCAAATGAGATTCTGGGTAGAAAATGGGTGTCCCTTGATTACAGAACGTGACATGGCACCTGTCCGTAAAAAGAATCCAACAATTTGGCGACAGGCAATTGCTGAATTGACTGCGTTCATAAACGGAGCCAGAACTCATGAAGAAATTGCGAAGTTTGGTTGTCATTGGTGGAAACTTTTTTTAACACCAGAGAAGGCCGAGCGAAGGGGTCTGGAGCCAGGTGATAATGGCCCAGGATCCTACGGAGCAGCTTTTCATGATTTCCCAGACGTCGGTTCAGAAACTATTGGTTTCAATCAGTTTGAACATCTACTGAGACAAATGAAGGAATTCCCTTATCTAAAAACTCATCTTGTGACCCCTTGGGTTCCGCAATATGTTTTTAGACATTCCGGAATGACTCAAAAAGTCGTGATCTGCCCGTGTCATGGGTGGATACAATTCATGATTTTTGGTGACAAATTGATTATGCACATGACGCAGCGGTCTGGTGACTTTCCAATCGGAGTTCCATCAAACATGGTTCAATACTTCGCAATTTTGCTAGCTGTGGCTGACTACCTGGATTTGATCCCATATCAATATATACACTATGTGATTAATGCCCATATATATGTTGATCAGATTGAACAGGCCAAGGCTATTCTTGCAAAAGAAATTCGTCCATTTCCAAAATTGGTGTTGAACAAGAAAGTCAAAAATTTGTTTGCCCTCCGGCATACAGATTTCGATCTTTCGGAATACTATCCAAACGAGGAAATGAGTTTCCCTGTGACGGTTTAATTTTATCGTCACCTTCTAATTAACCTTAACTGCGGCACTTTCGAGTGTCGCAGTTTTTATTTACCCAAATTTTAATTTGACCTTTTTGCTATGACAAGATAATCTTAATAGTAACTTGTATAATTTTAAAATTAATTAAATGAAACATTTAGATCTTAAGGAAATTCGAAACGAGGAACAGAGAAAATATTACGCTGAAATAGATAAAAAAGGCATCTGTCCATTTTGTTTAGAAAATTTTAACATTGATAAAGATCATGAAATTCTTCAAGAAAATGACTCGTGGCTTGTAACATGGAATAGATATCCTTATGATGGAACCAAATATCATTTCTTATTAGTCTACAAAAAAAGCCACGCAACCCACCCCAACCAGATCAGTGTTGATGACAAGCTAGATTTATTCAATTTGATTGATTGGATTAATTCAGAATATAAAATTAACTACGGTTCTTTTGTAATGCGCTACGGGGACGAAGGTAACGGTTCGAGCGTGAGACATCTGCATGCCCATATTATAGTTGGCCAATCTAATACTAAAACAGATAAAGCGGTGAGGGCTAAAATTGGCTACGGAAAATAAAAGCTAGTTTAAAAATAATTTAAATAAAAAAACACCCCCTTATTCAGGGGGTGTGTTAATTTTGTATATCTCAACACCTTTCTCTCTTAAATTTCTTTCTCCGTCCAGAACCGCATAACCTTTCATGTAAAAGACTTTTTTAATTCCAGCGTTAGCAATAAGCTTTGCACATGGCGGGCACGGAAAATCGGTTACAACCAATTCCATACCTTCAGTACAAATACCCAATCTAGCCGCCTCTGAAATCAATCTGGCTTCGGCATGTAAAGCCGTTGAAAGATCAATATGGATTCCTTTTTTAAACAAACTTCTTGGGTCTCCTTCGTAAAAAGGCAGGTTTTCATTTGGATAAGCATTGTTATGGCCAACCAAAATTTTCCCACCTCTTCTGAATAAGACACAACCTACTTGGCGATAGATATCAGTCGATTTCTGACCTTCTTTAACTGCAATTTGTAGTTGTCGACGAAGAAAATCGTCTCCATCAACAGTCTTGCAGTCCACATCAATATGTGCTTTGGCCGAATCACTATCCCATCTCAAGAAATAATCAACGAATTCAACTTCCAGATTTTTAAAAATCGAATTCGCGACCAAATCTCTCGATACTGAATCAGCTGGTAAATAGATCTTCTGATACAATTGCGGATTGAAACCGCAAATATTACCATCGAAGGTTTCTATAATACTAGCCGAGTAGAACAAGTCGAGATCCTTGATGATTTTCAAAGCTAATTTTGGAGGAATAGCTCTGATATCTTTCTGGAATTCCCGAATGTTCCTTGTGAAGCTTCCGCCAATAATAAACAAAGCGGTGTTAGCTTTTGGGAACCTTTTAAAAAGTTCCAAATAGCCGCTATGAATTACTGGCAGGTAGCAGATCAATGCATCCATAAAAATCCTTTCTCCAAATTTACGATACTGTT
This sequence comes from uncultured Candidatus Saccharibacteria bacterium, assembly GCA_964556855.1. Classification (GTDB taxonomy): domain Bacteria; phylum Patescibacteriota; class Minisyncoccia; order Phycocordibacterales; family JAACPR01; genus CAZKXE01. The sequence goes on along the minus strand of CAZKXE010000004.1, from coordinate 903 downwards.
ACTTTTCTAATACTTCTTCAAGCGCTTTGTCGAGAACTTCTGGTATTAAATCCTGAACTTTCCTTTTGAAACGATCAAGACCTTCAACCAAGATTTTCCTTACCTTCGCTGTTGTCGAAGTAGTTGCCTGCGGATCAAGCACCACAACCCGACCACAAAAGTCAGATTCCAATTGCTGGACTTCTTCGGGTGTGTAGGTTTCTGCAGTGGCAATCAAAACATCTGGCCGAAGCCGTTTGATTAATTCCCACCTCTCCCATGAATCAGATTTCAAGATAATGAAATCAACTGACCGTACATGGCACAGTAACTCCATTCTTTCATCTTCATGCACGATTGGTCGATGTGGACCTTTTCGTGCTCGGGTTTTCGCGTCAGAATCAACACCAACGACTAAAAAGTCGCCATGTTGTTTGGCTTCTGCCAAATAACGATAATGACCGATATGGGCCAGATCAAAAGTTCCCATCGTGAGAACAATCTTATGTCCAAAAACCCTGATTGCAGCGATTTTTTTCTCCAGTGACTCTAGGTCACTTGCAATCCTGCATTCAGCACTTGAATTCCTAGGATCAAAGATCCCCAAACCACTTCCCTGGTTCATTTAATACCTCCTTATTGTTGAGTTTGTGAAAGAACGTTTAATGTAAAATTAGCATAAAACAACAGAAAGACAACTTTCTATTTCAATTAAATAATGTTATCTTTGTTTTGGGTTTAATGATGTTAAATATCTAAAGGAGGTTCTTTAAATGAATAGTCCGCAAATTAACGCTATCGCCGCAGTTTCAAACAATCTAGTTATCGGCTCTGAAGGTAAAATCCCTTGGCATGTTCCAGAGGATTTGAAGTCTTTCAAAAGAATCACGGAAAATCATCCCATTATTATGGGGTGGAATACCT
>CAZKXE010000003.1:0-21073 GCA_964556855.1 uncultured Candidatus Saccharibacteria bacterium | reverse complement strand
ATATTATTTGGCTGAGAAGCAGAGAAAGAATTCTTTAACATGTCATTAGTAAAATAAATAGCATTCATGTTATTAAGTGAGTCAAATTGCAATACCGGCCTTAAACTAGATGTTGTTTGTAACATATTCCTAGACAGACCACTTTTATCATCCCACCTTGCAACAGCATTTCCATTAGCAGCAGGAATAGTACCTGCAGTATCTTGCCACATAGTTAATGAGTCACTTGCGTCTAGCCATAAGGCTAGACTTACCAAATCTGTAGGTGCCCACATTATAGGATCATTCAATGTTGTGGTCCCAATCTGCACAGGATCTAAATCATATTCAGTAGAACTAGGTGCAGTTAATTCTGGTAGCTGAGTATTAGGGTTAATAGCTATTTTGTAGTTAGTACCTGTAGTTGATTGAGGATCTGTTGGTATAGCTGGTAGATAATCTGGTACTAGGTTTGATAGATCTAAACATCCTGTTGGTTCGTTATTTTCATCACAAACTTCTGTTAGATTAGTTGGCATAGTTGTGGTAGGCCATGCTTTGTTATCAATATAATATTGTTGAACTGCATTATAGATAGTTTTAAGATCGCTAGCCCGCTGTGCGTTTCTAGCTTGGGCCAGTTGGCGACCTGGGTTAATGGCGATGATGACGATTCCAGCTAGGATTGCGATAATGGCTATTACTAGGATCATTTCTAAGAGAGTGAAGGCTTTAATATATGTTTTGTTTGTTTTCATATAATAATTAATATTTTTGTAATAATTCTAACTAGATATAATTTGGTTATATTAAAAGTCCCACAATTAAATTAGACTAATTAAATTGTAGGGATTAAACAGGTCCGACCACCACCAGCTTTTACAATAAATCTATCTGAAATATAACTAGTGTTAAAAACTGAATCACTAAAAGTGAAAAAATAGTATGGTGACTCTATGCCAGTAATAATACGGCAATTGCTCATACCGGAAATATCAGAAAGATAAGGATCATTATTTACTTCAATATAAAGAGAAGAAACATTTACATTTTCATATATGGGATCATTATAGGCTTTATCAAAAATTGGGTAACCATAATTTGGATCGTATTGAATATAACCTCCCTGTTTATAAAGTGCTAGATATAATATGTAATCAATAGGGGCATATTCAATATTACCAGGACCAGATGGATATGCTTCTTGAAATTCATCGCCTTTGAACAAACTTAAATAATCCGTTCCTCCTCTATCATCAACATACTCTTCAATTGCTGCTATGATATTGTCAGTTTCAGCAAGAAAAATTGCCCATTTAGCATCATCTTCATTTAAACCTACACTTACATCCTCCAAGCCATATTCGGAGGAATTTATTGAAACTAAACCTATATTTCTAGTGTTAGAATCAAATATAATATGGTAATCCGTACTAGTTGGTGATTCTGATTGAGGATCCCCTGGGATTGCTGATAAATAATCTGGTACTAAAACATCGAGATTTAAACAATTATTATCAACAAAACCATACTTACAGACATCCTGAACTGAACCATCTAAACCTGTAGGCCATTCCCTATTATCTATATAATATTGTTGTGTTGCTGAATACAATGCACGCAAATCACTCGCGCGCTGCGCGTTTCTTGCTTGGGCAAGTTGTCTACCAGGGTTTATGGCTATGATCACAATTCCAGCAAGAATCGCAATGATAGCTATGACTAGGAGCATTTCTAACAAGGTGAAGGCATTAATTTTAGATTTATTATTCATTATGTTTTTAATTATTTTATTTTATTAATTATAGCAAAATTAATTATTAGTGGTTAAAATTTTTTTAAAATATTGATTTAAATTTTAATTAATTTTTTTCTAAATTATAGATAGACGAAATTTCCGATGGATCAAGTGCCCTATTATAAACTCTAATTTCATCAACGGAACCATTTAAGTATTCTGTAACGGGAACCTGTCTACCTATGTATGCTGCAGATGCACCAGTATTCCAACTCCTAGCAAGTGAATTCCTTAGAGTTCCGTTAATATATAAATATCCAATAGCCCCATCATAGGACGCGCAAAGATGACTCCACTCTCCTATTACTACAGAATCAATATCCCATATATCCATTCCGTATCCAGTTACTCCTAGATGATTTGCATTTTGTCCTAAAGCAAAACTATAACCAATTCCATAACCCCCATAACCAAAAGCCCAATGAAAACCAGTATTTGTATTAGTTTTCACCCAAGCACACACTGTCCTTTCTGAATATCCAGTCGGTAAATTATTTACACTTAAGCTAATATAATCATTACCATCAAAACTATAAGCATTATTTAGTAATCCATTAACACCTGTAGTTGATGTAGCACCGTAAATTGTCCCATTATTACTATTAACTGAATAATCATCTGCATCGCCGTTAAGGGGCCAATACGCTACTAGACCATTAGTTGGCATTTGAAAATTATTACTTCCTGTTATACCTGTAGTTGTACCAACTTGAACGGGTATTAGGTCATACTCTGTTGAACTGGGCGCAGTTAATTCTGGTGTTTGTGTATTAGAATTAATAGAGATTTGATAATTAGTGCCAACAGATGTTAGTGGGTCTGTAGGTATAGATGATAAATAAGTCGGCACCAAAACCGACAGATTAAGACAATTAAAATCGTTATTGCTTGATAGTCCATCTCCATCACAAATTTCCGTCAAAGTTGTTGGCATGGTAGTGGTAGGCCATGTTTGATTATCTATATAGTATTGCTGAGTCGCATTATATATTGCTCTCAAATCGCTTTGTCTTTGAGCATTCCTTGCTTGAGCCAATTGTCTAGCTGGGTTTATGGCTATAATCACTATACCTGCTAGGATGGCGATTATCGCTATTACTAAGAGCATTTCTAGTAAGGTGAAGGCTCTTTTTTTATTAAATTTAAACATTTTTATAAAATATTAATTAAACCTCCAAAATTTTTCTCAATTCATCTTCTGACAACTCTAACTTCGGTTTTGGGGCCGCCGCTTGTTCGGTCTTTATTTTCTTTGTCTTGGGTTCTTCCCTTTTTTCCTCTTCATTTTTTTTTGCCTCATTATTATTGGCGGAGTTCCTTTTTTCAGGTTCTATTTTTGAATCATTTTTAAAATCGTTTTTACGATTGATATTTTTATTTTTTGTTTCAGATTTTTGCTTAACCTCTTTCAGAATTCCAGCTAGGGCATTTTTTAAACTATTTTTATTTTCAGAAACTAATTCTGCTTTACTTTGGCTGCTTTTTTGGCTTTTATTTTGCTGGTTTTTTTGTGAGTTATTTTGTTGATTCTTAGTATCGGCAGGAGAATTACCGTGTTCACTATTATGATGCGCACTATTTTGACTGCCACCATTTTGAGTATTCATAACCATGTCTTGTAGGGAAATATTTTCCAAATCTTCATCTGGTGTTTCTTTTTCAATTATTTTAGCTTCTGTTTCCTTTCGGATTTTCATAGCTTCTAGTTGCTCTTGCAATTCTTTCTGCTTATTTTTATCTATGACAGGTCTAGTTTTAACCTTTTTACTATTCCCTCCATTATTAAAATTATTATTAGAATTTCCACTGTTTTGGCTGTTTTTATTATTTCCATTATTATCCTTTTGTCCATTCCCTCCATTCCCACCATTTTGGCTATTACTATTTTGATTCCCTGATTTATCATCTCTATTTTGGTCTTCTTTTTTATCAGAATGCAATGTCTTTATAAATTCCTCAACTTCTGCTCTTGGGTAGGCAAAATTCTTTCTGGAAACTCCAATGATTTCTTCTACATAAGTATTTTCTGATAATTCAAGAGGCGGCAATGTTGTGGCAGAAAATGGCTGGGATCCAATCCCGTCAATCATTAGTCTTAAATAAATTTGTGCAAAACCAAGGTTTACAATATCCTCCGCCAAAAAAACTGGGGCAAATTCTTTTTCTAGAACTTCAGCATCAAATGAACCAACCCTAAAAGAAATCATGGTCCCGACGTTTCCAAAAACTGCTGCTCTGACTTCGTCAGACATTTGTTCAATATATTGGTGGGCAATAGTTAGGTTTAATTTATACTTTCTAGCCTCTGATAAAATGTCAGCGAAAGAATCATTGGCGAAAGATTGGAACTCGTCAACGTATACATAAAAATTAGGCAGGCTTTCTATATCAATTTTAGAAGTATCAGCCCTTGATAAAGCGGCCAAATATAATTTAGTAATTAACATTGAACCAAGCAAGTTGGCATTTGATTCACCAATTCTTCCCTTTGATAAGTTAACTAAGAGAATTTTTTTCTCATCTAATACTTTTCTTAAATCAAAACTGGATTTTGGCTGACCAATAATATTTCTAATCAATGGGTTAGCGGTGAATTGTCCAATTTTGTTTTGAATAGCCGGGGTAGCATCTGCAGCAAAACGATCTGTATATTTTGCAAATTCGTCCACCCAGAATGACTTAACTGCTAAGTCAGTAACATTATCCACAACCTTATTTCTAAAAGCCTTATCTGAAAGCATTTTATTAACCTCTAATAATGTAGCGTCAGGATATTCAAGTAATGCAAGCAGGGTGTTACTTAAAATATATTCCATTCTCGCAGACCATGCGTCCTGCCAAATCTTTTTAAAAGTGCTCATTAAACCAGAAACTACTAAGTGTCTTTTGTCATAACCAACATCCTCCATCACATTAAAAGCGATCGGATATTCCATATCGAACGGCGCAAAATAAACAACATCATTAATTCTTTCCTTCGGAATATATTGCAACAATGTATCAATAGCGCTTCCGTGTGGATCCATAAAGGCAAAACCATTTCCGTTTCGAATGTCCTGCGCAGCCAAGTTTTCCAGTAAAGTAGATTTACCCATTCCAGTTTTTCCAATCACATACATGTGTTTTGTTCTATCAATATCTTTGATGCCAAAAGTGACTTTGCGATTCCTCGCATCTGTCTGAGCAAAATAAGTGATTTGATCCGGATTGTTCATTTCCCTTTTATTATAAAACGAAATGAGAAAAATTAAAAGGCAATTTAACATAAAAAGATGGCTAGTCGTCAATTTTTTTATTAAAAATAATTATATTTACAAAATTTATAAATTAGGCAAATAAAAAAACCGGTTTGCGCGCGCGCAAACCGGTTTTAGGGTTTTGTTCAATCTCCGGACTCATAACCCGCAATTGGACTACCCATTGATTCAACTGATTTTTGAGTCATAATCTCGGACAGATGATAAAGGCCATAAAATGATCCAGCGATAATGATAATAGCAAAGATCAATTCAATCACCTCATCAAACCGATCTTGAACCCTCTCATTCCAGGTCAATTTTGTGCTTCCTACCTGAGTAGGTAGCTGTTCCTTAGCCTTCAAGAGCTTCTTCTTTATCCGCTTTTTCAAATCAAATCCTTTCTTTATGCTGTAAGCCCTTACTACTCTGTTTCCGGCGTAATCCTGGTATGGTCATGTTCATCTTGCCATTCCGGATCCATGTACACCTCGAGTTCCTTTCTTTTTTCCTCACGGTATTTTTCATCTGCCAATGACTCTTTGGTCACGGGCTCTGAAATTTCAACCTTTTTCAGGTTATATTCTTTAGAAGAATAACTCCTTGCAAAAACAGTTACCAGACTCGCAGCTGCCACAAACATGGCAATCAGAAGAACGAGAGCAAAAATGGTATCTTCAATTTTCCTCCTTGCGTTTGACTTTCTCCGCTTTCTCATAATCTCCCCCTTTTTCTATCGCCTATTTAGCGATTTTATGAGCCATAATGACTCTGTTAAGGAACACACAAGAATTCAAACTGTTTGAATTCTTTTTAATTTAAATGTATTATAGTATATTTTTCCAAAATGTCAATGTATTCAAAATAGACACGACGCTTAATTTCTAACTTTAGGTATTAAGCAAAAATATCCATTTGTTGCTGACTCAACAAATTGATTTGAAATATAACTGGTTTTAAAATCCGATTCGTTATACGTAAAAATGTAATAAGGTGCATTTACACCTGTCGCAGTTCTACAATTACTTCCAAGATAATTATCAGAATATGAGATATCATCAAAAAGTTCTATGGATAGGGATGAATATAGCACATGATCATATGGACTGATATCATATTTTTTATCAAATATTTCTGAGCTATATTTAGGATCATATTTTATATAACCACCCTGTTTTTCAAGAGCCAGATAAATAATATGATCAAGTGGTGGTATTTCATAAAAACTAGGCCCACTTGGATATGCTTCTTGAAATTCTGGGCCTCTTAATAAACTCATATAATCACCCCCATGATCCGAAACATACATTTCTATCGCTGTCATAATCTGATCTGTATCTTGTAAAAATTTTGACCACTGGGCCTTTTCTCTAGCAACATTCAAACTTGCAAGGACTACAGATGCGAGTAAACCAATTATCGAAATTACTACAAGTAATTCGATTAATGTGAAGGCATTTTTTTTGTATATTTTATACATATTATATTTATAAATAATCCTATCGCGCAACACTTATTGCAACCCTTCTATTATTTTTTTCAAACTAGCCTGCGCAACTCCTACACATCTATCAGCTCCCCCATAGTAAATAAAGACATTATCCCCTCTTACGACTGATCCACATGGAAAGACTACGTTTGGAACATCTCCGACTTTCTCGTAATCCATCTCTGGTTCAAATAATGGATAAGTAGATCTGGCTAAAACTTCTGTTGGATTATTTTTATTTAACAATGCTGCACCCAACCTATAGTGACCATCATCTCCAACTCCGTGATAAAACATCAGCCAACCCTGTTTTGTTAAATGAGGCGTACTAGCCAATCCAACTTTTTTACTATCCCACATTCCGGGTCTTGGATCCAAAATTTTCATTGAAGTATCTATTTCATTCAATGAAAAATCTAAATCATTAACATAGTCACCTGTTATTGCTGAAGAAATTCTGTGAATCATAAAATATCCATCTTTGAATTTCTTTGGCAAAACACATGAATCTTTATCATCGTGTCCGGCTGGAGAAATTACAACAGGATTACTCCAAATGAAATTTCTATTAGCTAAATCCTTTTTATAAATACTTGAAATTGCAATTTTAGGAGCATTTATTCCATCATAAGCTGTGTATGTCATGAACACCTTATTCCCGATTGCAGATAACCTTGGGTCTTCACAACCTGAAAAACAATTTTCACCCCCTTTCTTCATCTCAATTTCTTCTCTTGGTACATAGCAAGGTCCTGAGTCTCGGTAACTTATATTTTTTCCATCCTTACTTTCTGCGTAACCAATAGTAGAAGTTCCATCAGTTGACTGAGCTCTGTAAAGTATCCTAACTTTTCCATCCAAATCTATTGCTCCGGGGTTAAATACATTTTTATTTTCCCAAAAATTTTCTTTAATGGGTTCTAGAACTGGGTTTTTAGGGTTTCGGGCAAACAACTTTCCTTGAGTTTCTTTTTTCATTTCCCTAACAAGTAAATCAACATTCAACAAAGCCATACATGTTGTTGTATCTGAAGCTCCATAATATATATCCAAATTATTTCCTTTTAGAATTGCACCTGTTGGGAATGACACATCAGAAACAAAACCGTATTTTGTATAAATTTGATCAGGAACAATAAATGGATATTTTGTTCTACCAATAATTTTTCTTGGGTTTTTCAAATCAAGTAAAACCGCCTCGATACCGAATATTCTTTTTCTATCAGAGAAGTAATTTTGAATATGTGAGTATATTAAAAGCCATCCGTGTTTAGTTTTTACTGGTGGCGCTCCTACCTCTGTTAAGTCACTGTCATTTCTTTTTAGAACAATTTCATTTTTTTCAATTTTTTTATACCATTTTTCCCATTTATCTTGATTCCAAATATCTTCAATTGTATCGAATTCGGCAATTGAAACTCTAGCTGGCGGATTATCAGTATTGGCAGTTAAAACAACTACATATTTACCGTTGATCTTTTCTGGAAACATAGCCATAGCTTTAGCATTGAAAGGGGTCACTAAATGTCTTTCTTTGACAGATTCCAAATCGTCACTAATAGCAAGTGCAACCTTGATTGAATCTGGGCCTAAATTTTGACTTGATAGAGCCGTATAGAAAGTATAAAATTTCTTGCCCATTTTGGTTACTCTTGGGTCCTCGCAACCATATTTTTCCCAATCTTCTTCTGGTTTAATAAATTGCTTTCGTTTTGAAAAAGATTTTCCATCAAAAACAGCAACACCTATTGTAGACTGAAATATATTTGGGGCTTTTACCAAATCAGGATTGGCAATTGCTCGATAAACCAAATGTGTTTTCTTATTGAATTCAATTGGACAACCATTACAGGCAGAAACTTCTTCCCATTTATTTCTTTTATAAGGATGTAAAACTGGGTTATTTTTATTGTGTTTTATATTAAACATGTTTTTATTTTTCTAATTTTAATTTATAATCTTTTTCATTTATTAAAGCCTCTAGAAAATCATCGAACGGTGCCGAGGCAACACAAACGTATTTATCTCCTCCTCCATAATAAACCAGAAGTGTCCCGTCTTTACTCACTGCCCCACATGGGTACAGTATTCCTGGTTTCCAATCATTTTCGTACCATAATTCTGGTGACAAAATTGGATTTTTAGAACGATGCAAAACTTTTTCTGGATGATCAAGGTCAAGAAGCATTGCCCCGATGTGATATTTATCATCATCCTTATCATCAACACCGTGAGTAATTACCAACCAACCATGTTTCGTTTTTATAGGAGTAGAACCAAAGCTGATTTTTCTACTATCCCATCCCACTTTTGAAGGCCCAATTCGGTAAGCTCCATTTGGTAGAGTGCCGTCAAACCGTAGATTATCAATATAGTCAATCATAATATCTGGAAAAATTCTTTGGAAAAATACGTATTTACCTTTTACTTTTTCTGGGAAGAGTCCGCCACTTTTTGAAATTAAACCTTTAGGTGAACATAAAACTGGTACAGTCCAATTCCATTTTTTATTTAAAAAGTCTTTAACTGAAATCGAGCTCATAGCGACCCTAATAGAATCCCAACCACAAAAAGCCACATAGGTAAGGAAAAGCCTATCACCAAGCTGACAAATTTTTGGATCCTCGCATCCAGTCCAGCTCCCACCAGAACTATATTTATCAGGATTAAAATTTTCATTTAAGCCACTTTTATTTAATTCAAAATCAGCTGTTGGATAATAAATCGGATAGGTTAACCTATCATCAAAATGGATGCCGTCTTCGCTTGATGCATAACCAATACAAGAAACTCCATTTTTTCCAATTGCTCTGTACAAAAGGTGTATCCTTCCTCCCAAATATATTGCGGCTGGGTTAAAGGCTCCTTCGTCTTCCCAAGAATATGATGTTGGGGACAAAAGTGGATTTTTGTGAGACCTTGTTATATATAGTCTTTCATTTTGATTTTCATCACCAAATCTATTTCCTTCATGATTATTATACTTTTTATATTTATTAAAATGAAATATTTTTTTTATAAAATCTATAATACTTCTGAAAAAAGAGGCTATTTTATAAATCAGTGATTCAAAAAAAGTTAGTTTGACCTCTCCGTATATATTAATTAGAAAATCACTTATAACCTTTTTAGTCTGATCAGGTCCTGACGTCAAAATTGTATTGATATTTGACTTAATTACCGAATAGTCATTACCATCAACAAAGATTGCATCTCCCACAAAAATACATTTTTCAGCTGAAGTTTTTAAATAATCACAAAGCTTATTTATCCCATAAGCCTTATCAATATTTTTTAAATTAATATCTAACGAATTAGTTCCCCCTACTGCGATATCAAATTCTGGGCAATTCTGTCTAAGGATTTCTGCGACCTTTCTACGTTTAGAACCGTCTTCATCCCAACCAGATTTTATTTTAACAGGTGCATTTTGTCCAAAAACAGAATAAGTTATTTGCGAATCTCTATATTCTAATCGTGGCCCGTAATTTTTGGAAGGAATCTTGACACCTGCTTCTTTAAAAGCCTTTTTAATTTCCTTTTCAAATTTCGCAATATATTTCTTCTTTATACTATGACTGTAAATTTTTCTCCATTTTCCTTTTTTATTTACAAAAAGAGCAGATCCAGATGTAGGCAGTAAATAAACATTTTGCAGATTAATATTTTTACACCTTTTTATAACTTGGTTTGTAATCTGTTCTATCGAAGCCCCAGAAAGAATCGCTACTCTATTATCCTGTGATAAATCAGATAGTAACTTAGACATTTTTCTTGATATTTTTTGTTTGCTCTGGGCAAGAGTGCCGTCAATATCAAAGAAATATATTTCATAATTACTGTTCATATTTGTAAAATTATAACAACTAAGGCTATATAAAACAAACCCCATCATGTTAATAGGGTTTGTAAATTAACAACAAATATTTATTTTACCAAGGATAGTACTTTTCAAGTTTTTCTGCCAATTTCTTTGCATAGATATAATACATAACTAATTGTGCAATTGTAGATATTATAATTGTAATGAATATTTTTGGACTAATGAATATAGTCGCCAATATGGGCAAAAGAGCCAATACAAATGATATTACAGTGAAAACTAGTGTGGGTTTCCAAAATAATGTGAACATATTATGCATGTGTTTTGATAAAAATGTAGAGCTTTTCACAAAGTTTTTAATAGGATCATATATAAAATAAAATATGACTCCACCAATTACCCCACCGATAGCTGCATAAACTGCAAACTGAATCAGAGCTGCGAATGGGATTTGGAATTTATATGGCCCATAGTACTTAGTTAAAAATATCGAATTTGTAAAATAAGTAATTAAATAATTAATCACTGACAAAATAGCTCCGTATATAGCGACAGTTTTAACAGTTTCCATGAATTTAGGACTTTTTGTTAAGGAATCTATAGGGTTGCCGTTAACAGGTTGATTTGATTGATAATTTTGTTGGTAATTTTGATTATTTTGCGGAACATTATTATAAACCTGATTATTTTGAGGGGCACTACTGTATTGCTGATTATTCGGAACCTGGTTTTGAGTATTATTTACAGGAGACTGGTTATACTGCTGTTGCTGCTGTTGCTGATTTTGCTGAGGTTGCTGAGGTTGTTGTGGCTGCTGCTGTGGCTGAGGTTGTTGTGGCTGTTGATTATAGTTCGGCTGTTGTGATTGCGGTTGCTGTGGTTGTTCTGATTGTGATTGTTGAGGCTGTGGTTGGGGTTGATTATTTTGAAAACCCTGCCCAATAGGATCAGTTGGCGTAATAGGAGGAGTTGGCGGAACCGGCGGGTTAAACTGATTACTATTTTGAAAATTATTTTGATTGTCCATAATATTTTATTAAAACTTATTAATACATATTATTATATAATACAGACAAAAAATAGCAACGAAATAACACAATAGCTAGAAAACAGCAAATTATTACTAATAGGTTTTTATTAAATAAAATCCAATTTTTCAGCAGTCTTATAAACTTCCCCTGCTCCTAATAAAATTACAATCCAGTCATTATTTAGTTTTTCAATTTCAAATATCATACTATCAAAATCAGGCACAAATTTTGCAACATCTTTTTTATTCTGATTAATTGAATCAGTTAAAATTTCAGCAGAAACACCATAATCATCTTCGGCCCTGGCTCTAAAAATGGGAAAAATATGAACTAAATCTGCTAATGACAGTGATTCTACAAAACCATCAAAGAACATTTTTGTTCTAGAGTGTAAATGAGGACCAAAAAACACTGCGATTTTTTTATCAGGAAAATTACTTTTGAAAGCATTTAGGGTGGCCCTAATTTCTGTTGGGTGATGAGCGTAATCATCGTAAACCGTTGCTCCATTTTTTAATATTCCCTTATACTCCATTCGTCTCCATGTTCCAGAAAAATTTTTAATGGCTTTTATGATTTTAGAATTAGGTTCTAGGCTCATTTCTGATCCAGTGCTATTTTTATTCATATACTCACTAATTGCCAATACTGCCGCTGCCCCGTTTTTCTGGTTGTGCCTTCCAAAAACATGGTTAAATTCTATCTCTTCAACTAAATTAGAATAATCAATTATTCTTTCAGAAAAGTCAGCCACAATTTCTTTTAAATTAGGATCTCTAGTATCACAAATAATTTTTCCTTCATCAGGAATCTTTGCTGCTAAGTCATAAAATGCCTGCTTAAGATCATCGAGGTCTTTGTAATAATCTAGATGATCAGCTTCTAGGTTAGTAATGATTAAAATATTAGGTGATAAATTCAAGAAAGACCGGCCATATTCGCAGGCTTCAACTATAAATAAGTCACTCCCACCAGAGACAAAATTTGTCCGGGAATTATTAAAATTTAAAAAACTACCGACTATAACAGTAAGATCAAGACCCATATTTTTTGCAACTTCAAAAGCCATAGCAGTGGTTGTAGTTTTCCCATGTGTTCCAGCCACTGCAATTGTAAAAAAATCTTGACTTATAACACCTAAAACTTCAGCATAATTTAAAACTGGAATTTGTTTTTCAATTGCTAACTGCCATTCTATATTTTCTGGTGGAATTGCTAGAGTTTTAATAACTAAATCGATATTTTCTGGTATAGACTCAACACATTTTTGATCAAAAACCTGAAAACCTTCGTCTATTAGTTTCTTGACTGTTTCACTCTCAAGATCTCTATCTGATCCAAAAACAATGACATCTTTTGATTTAAAATAACGTGCCAGCGCAGATACGCCAATACCGCCAATACCGACAAGATAAGCTGTTCTTATATCCTTTAATATTAGTTTTTGTGATTCTGTATCCAATTTAAAATTTGATTTAAAATTACATTAATGTTTTCAGACAATAAAAAAACCCGTCTTCCCCAAGTTTAAATAACTCCCCATTCCATATCAAATTAATAAAAAAATCAAAAGATTCTCCGGAACTATCATACGCTGCTACATAAAAAAAATAGGGCATATCATAAATAGAAACATTTCCACATGTAAATTCATCAGAATATTCATCATCAAGATTTTCAGCATTAACATATTTTAGGCCATAATCGGATCTGAAATCAAGACCTACCCCTATTAAATTTCCTAAATTTCCAAATTTTACAGTATTCCCGTTTACATCCTTACTGTCATAATAATCAAAACTAGGTATGAATTCTGATAGATAATTATCAACCAAAAAACCCATATTAATATTTCTATTTTCATTTGGAGGTACGTCATGTAATGGATATCCTCCATACTTACTACGATACAATTCAAGAGCATTCATAACAGAACGCATATCACTTACAAATCTGGCCCTATTAGCTTTTTCTCTCGCAGTATTCAAACTAGCCAAAACCACGGAAGCTAAAAGTCCGATAATAGCAATAACCACTAGGAGTTCTATCAGAGTGAAGGCTTTTTCTCTTAATTTAAAATTTATTGTCATGTTTTTAACAAATCTCTAATTACTCTCTAGTGCTGCCTTAGTATAACGATTAGATGGAGCCCATAACATCCATGAATCAAGCCCAGCGTCATATGTTGCCTGGATTTGGTCGCGAACTTCCTTTGGTCCATAATTTCCTCCATAATCAAAATCTTGAAGCCATGGTCGAAGTTGATTTTTGTGAACCCTTTCCTTGATTTCAGTTGGGGTTGATGTAGCATTTATCAGGTTTTCAACTTTTTCAACTCCCCCGGTCATAACAAATTTAATTAAATCATAGGCCACGGTATTGGGGTCATGCCATCCATTAAAACCAGTTGGGTAATGTGATGGATAAACCATCGGAGCAATATAATCAAAATAAGGCAATGCTCTTTCCAAAACCTGTCCTATGTTTAAATCATCGTTATTAGTTGTAACCATTCCGAACAAATCAGCAGAGGTTATTAGAGGGCTCGATTGAGATTCGTTATATTTTTCGATTTCTTGATACAGATATTTGAAAAATTCCTCCAAAGCTATAGCCTTCCCAAGGTCTGAGTCTGACTCTATTATATCGTTACTAAATGGGAAATATATATCTTTCATATTTCCATCAGACGGGAACCTAACATAATCAAAATTAATCTCATCAAAACCAATTTCATGGGACTTCTTGGCTATATCCAAAATATAATCCCAATACTTTTTAGCTCCAACTTCTATAAAATGAATCCCTTTGTAATCTGACCAGATACTGCCATCGCTTTCTTTCTGAACGGCTAATTCGGGGTGCAGGCTTGCATAATATGGGTCTTGGAAAACTGTTACTCTACCAATTGTATAAATTCCTTTGTCATGGAGGGTCGCAATAAATTCGGCCATATCATTGGCACGACAGCCATCACCATCATCCCCTGCTAATCCTGAGTCAAATGAAATAGTCCCAGTGTAATCTTTTATATCAATAATAATAGAATTAATTTCTGTCTCATCAATTAAATCAACCAAATCCTGCCGAAAATTTCTTGTACTAGCTACGCAGGCTGTCATGTAAATTGCCTTAACCTGGTCAGGTGTTTTTACATATTTAATATTTTTAGGTTTAACCCCTTCATCTTCACTTTCTAAATTAATAGAAAGAGGACTACTGCTGGCCTGATTATTAGAATTTACAGATTCACCATAATTAGCAATTTCCTCTGCATTTGTAGGATACAAATCAATTTGTGATTCATTTTTAAAAGAAATTGATAGCAAAAGAAAAATCAGCAGTACAAATATAAAAATATATAAAATAAAATTATACTTGTTTGATTGCTGATTCTTTTTTTTCATTGCTGATTGTTTTATTTTTAACTAATCTAATTTAATTCTATAATTATAATCAAATTTACTTTTAACTCAATTCTTCGTCATCTGACTTTTCCTCTAAATCTGCAATCATTTCTGTCATTTCTTCATAAGTCGGTGATTCTTTTTCATCTTCACTCTCTGTTGTTTCTTCTTCTGTATATTCTTCTTCCATTTCTTCTTCATCTATCCCTAATTCCTCACTCATCATGTCAATCTTATTTTTAACTCTACTAAAATTAGCTGAAGCTGATACCAACATCAAGGCAATACCAAAAGTAATTGTTGATATATCTTGATAAAGACGTGGTAGTCCAAGCAACGGCAAAGCGATTAAAACAAATCCTATAATAAAAAACGGTGTGTGAAATTTCATAAATTTAATTTTAACTAATAATTTATGAAATAATTATAACAAATTCTCCTTTAATTTTCTCGGGATTGTTAACAAGGTATTCTAATATCTCCAAACTGTTACCTTGAATGACTTCCTCGAAGGTTTTGGTTAATTCGCGACCAATAGTGATTTTTCTCTCTAAACTAGAATCTTGCTCAAGAATATCATTAATACTTTCTATCGCCTTAATAATTCGATGTTTTGATTCATAGAATACTATGGGACGAATACTGGATTCTTGTACCAATTTTTCGAAAAAAGTTTTCCTTCCTTTTTTATGTGGAGGGAAACCTAAAAAGGTAAATTCTTTCGTGTTTACACCTGAAACAGAGATTAAGGTAGTTATGGCAGACGCACCAGGAATTGGAGTAATTTTAACTTCTGGTAAATTTTGTTTAATTTGTTGAATCAAAAAATAGCCAGGATCAGAAATTGCAGGTGTTCCAGCATCGCAAACCAAAGCCAGCTCTCTTCCAGATTCTAATAATTCGAAAATTTTCTGGTACTTTTTTTCATCACTATATTCATGGAAACTGATTAATTTGGTTTCAATTTCAAAATGATTTAATAGTTTTCTAGTAACTCTTGTGTCTTCGGCTAAAATAATATCTACCTTTTTTAGAATTTCGACAGCGCGAAAAGTCATGTCACTCAAATTCCCTATAGGAGTAGCTACTACGTAAAAAGTCATATTTACAAAGTTTCAACTAAAACCATGTTCACTCCATTGCCCTTTCCAAAAGGTCTTGACCCAACAATCACAACATGATCACCTTTTTTCGCTAGCTTATTAGCAGAAATCGCTTTTTTAATATCAGTAATAGCATTTGCAAAATCTGTATATTTTTTCATTTCAAAAGGCCAGACACCGAAACTAAGAGTTAATTTTTGACAAGTTTCTTTGTTAGGTGAGAAAGCTAGGATAGGCAATTGTGATCGGTGTCTTGAAAGACATCTCGCACCTTTTCCAGAATTTGTTAATGAAACAACTAATTTCGCATTTATTTTTTTAGCTGTCTTAATTGCATTGGCTCCAATTGATTCGCTAATATTTTTTGGATCGATTCTTTCGGCAGATGATAGTAGTTGATCATGTAGAAAATCGTTTTCATTATGCTTCGCAACTCTAGTCATAACCTCAACAGCATTGATTGGAAATTCTCCCAAAGTTGTTTCTTCAGAAAGCATAATAGCATCTGTTCCATCTAAAATAGCATTTGCAATATCTGAAACTTCAGCACGTGTTGGTACCGGAGCATGAATCATTGATTCAAGCATTTGAGTAGCAGTAATAACAGGTTTTCCCGCTAAATTACATTTATTAATAATTTGTTTTTGAATGATTGGTACTTCTTCTGCAGGAACTTCAATCGCCAAGTCACCTCTAGCAACCATAATCCCGTCAGATAATTCAATAATTTCATCAATATTTGCTACGGCCTGAGGAGTTTCAATTTTTGAAATAATATGAGCAGTACATTTATTTTTTTCTAGAATTTTTCTTAATTCAGCTACGTCAGAAGGTCTTCTTACGAATGAAAGAGCAAAGAAATCAACTTTATTTTTAACTCCAAATTCTAAATCTTTCTTATCCTTTGGTGTTAATGATGAAATAGAAACATTAGTGTCTGGCAGGTTAACTCCACGTCTTCCTTTTAATTCACCGCCCTCTATTACCTTACAGATAATATCTGTTTTAGTAACTTTAGTTACTTTTAATTCCTTTTTACCGTCATCTAACATAATTCGGTGACCGACTTCAACTTCCTGTGGTAATTTTTCATAATTAACATGACAAATTTCTTCGTTTCCTTTGATTTTTTTAGTAGTCAAAGTAAAAGTCTTGCCCTTTTTAATTACAACTCTTCCTGATTCTGTATCAAATTCTCCTGTTCGAATTTTTGGTCCACCTAAATCCTGTAGGAAAGAAACTGGAATTCCTGTTTTTTTAGATGCAGCTCGTCCGTTTTCGATTTTCATTTGATGTTCAGCAAAATCTCCGTGAGAAAAGTTCATTCTGATCACATTCAAACCTGCTTTTAATAATTTTTCTAACATTTCCTGACTTTCTGTTGCAGGACCTATTGTTGCTACGATTTTTGTTTTCTTTTGTAAATGCATAATTTTATTCTTATTTTTTAATAAATAATTTCTACTTTTATATTAATTGCTCAAATTTCTAAAAATTTATAATTAATGAAGGACAGTCTATCACATTTCTCTGATAACTTCTATATCTGCACCCAATTTATTAAGTCGGTCAGCAATTTGTTCATATCCCCTTCTAATTGAATAAACATTACGCAAAATTGATTCCCCTTTGGCCCCAAGCATCGCCACCAAGATGATAGTCGCAGGTCGCAAAGCTGGAGGACAAACTATTTGAGATGGTTTTAATTCTGTTTTACCATAAATAAAAACTCTGTGTGGATCTGCTAGATCTACCCGGGCTCCCATTCGATTTAATTCTGTAAAGTAAATAGCTCTGTTTTCCCACATCCAATCATGAATTAATGTCACACCTTCTGCAAAGGTTGCAATCGGTGCAAAAAATGGCAAATTATCAGTATTGATTCCAGGATAAGGTTGAGCATGAATTTTATCTGGTAAGGCAATAAGTTTTGAAGGAAAAATTGTAACATCAACCAAATCAGTTTCTCCATTGGTTGATTTATAAATCTTAGTCTTTTTATATTTTAGTCCCATTTTCTCCAGCTTTAATAATTCTAAAGAAAGAAAATCTATAGGTACTCTTTTAATTTCCAATTTTGAATTTGTCACAATAGCCGCAGATATAAACATCATTGCTTCAGTTGGATCCTCACTCACAAATAATTCCAAATTCTGATCAATTTCTGAGACTCCGCATATTTTTAAGTTCGTAGTTCCGATTCCTTCAATTTTTATTCCCACTTTTTCTAGGGCAAAACAAACATCTTGAACATGATAATTTGCAGAAGCAAATTTAATATCAGTTTCTGATGGGATTAATGCTGCAGCCAATAACGCATTAATAGTCGCAGTATCAGACATTTCATACATAATAATTTCATTACCTTTAGAACTATCGAGATCCTTTTCCAGACTTTGCTTTAATTTAAAATTATTAATCACATAAAATTTATCTTTTGTATCAATTTGAATACCCAAATTTTCCAAAGCATATTTATGGGCAGAAATAGTTCTGGCACCCATTTTACAACCGCCGGCATTCGGCATTTTAAATTCATTAATAAAATGAGCTAGTGGACCAATCATCATTAACCCAGAACGAATTTTTTTAGATGATTCAGACATTAGCCCGGATTTTTTAAATTTTCCTGCTCTAACTATTTCCAAATCACGGTCATTAACCCAATTTACTTTGACACCAATTTCCTTAAAAACCTCAACTAGACGATTAATTTCTTCAATTCTTGGAACATTTCTAATGATAGTTTTTCCTTTATTCAATAGAGCAAGATTCATTAATGAAAGAGAACCATTTTTAGAAGTATTAGTATTAACACTACCATGCAATTTCCTCCCTCCCCTAATTTTCAAATCAACAGACTCTGAAATTTCTAGGATTTTATGATTAAGAATTTTGGAAATTTTTAAAAGCTCTTTGGTGGTGAAATTCTGATTTCCTGACTCCATTCGTGCAACAGCACTTTGCGAAGTTTTCAAAAGTTTTGCAAAATCTTCTTGTGTTAAATTTTTATTTATCCGAAGTTGTTTAATCAAATATCCAATTTTTTTTTGTTCTTGCATGTTGTATTATATTAATAAGGTTAAAATGAATTATTAATGAATTTTATTACTTTATATCACATATGATATAATATTTGTAATTATCAATCAATACGTTAATTTGACCCGCGCAGGCAAAATACCTAAAAAAATTATGTTAGAAATTAAAAACAAAATTAATTTAAAGGAATATTTTACGATGAAGATAGCAGGAACTGCCGAATATTTTGCAATAGCCAATAATGCTGAAGATATTATAGAGGCAGTTAAATATGCCAATGAGCAGAAACTTACAATATTCCCTATCGGATCTGGTAGTAATACTATTATTACTGATAATGATGATTCAGAATTCCTAAAAAACCATTTATTTCTATTGATAAAAACCACGGGGATTAGCAAGGTTCATGAAGATTCTAATATAATTAATTTAAAAGTAGCGGCTGGTGAAAATTGGGATGAATTTGTTGAATACACTGTTAACAATAATTTACACGGTTTAGAAAATCTTTCTCTTATTCCTGGAACCGTCGGGGCTTGCCCTATTCAAAATATAGGGGCTTATGGTTCAGAAGTATCTAATAAAATCATCAAAGTAGAAGTACTTGATTTAAACGATTTAAAATTTTATGAAATCAATAATCAAGATTGCGAATTTTCATACAGGAATAGCATTTTTAAAAAAAACCTAGGCGAATTTATTATTACTAATGTTTATTTTAGTCTTGAAAAGAAAAAAGCAGAAATTGAAATCCCTACCTACAAGGATGTCCAACTATATTTCCTAGAAAAAAACAAGAAATTTACTAGCGCCAAAGAAATTCGCCAAGCAATTATCGAAATTAGAAGTAAAAAAATTCCAGATCCGGCAATAGTGCCAAATTCCGGATCATTTTTCCAAAACCCTATTGTTGATATTAAATTAGCTCAGCAAATTATAATCAATTACCCCGAAGCACCCTATTTTAAAATTGATGACGAAAATATAAAACTTTTTGCTGGATGGTTAATTGAAAAATCTGTAGAGAATCGTAAAGTTTCAGAAAATTTTGAACTGGCAAAAAATAATTTTCTGATTTTGACTAACATTGATGGGCGGGGAGATTTTCACGAATTGTTGGAGGCTGTTGATCTGATGAAAAAAAAGGTACGCGAAGAATTTAAATTAAGGTTGATGGTGGAGCCTAATTTATTTTAATATAAAATAAATTGTTAAATATTAAATACAATATCTATTTGTACTTTGAGATTCGTACATTACGCCGTTATCATCATATAGTGGGACAAAATAATCAGGAATATCCTGACCAATTACTGGGTTAATAAATAGAACATAGTCTAAATCTTTAAAGGGTATACTTCCACATGAGTAATCTACTAAAAAAGGATACTGCTCTATGAAATCACCAATGTTCCAATATAAAATTGGGTATGTATCATAACTACCAGTATTTCCATTTGCACTTAACATCTTTATCCCAATTTTTCTACCTAGTTCACCAAATCTGTAATTAAAGGAGAAATACTCATTACCTGATGAATAATCATATTTATCCATTGGTGGTATATAATTAATTAAATGAATATCCATTAAGTCACCTATGTGTGTACCCCAAGGGTCAACGTTTGGAGGATATTCGTTATTATCCTGATGATATAACTCAAGTGCAGTTTTAATTTGTTTTACATCCTGTAAAAATACACCCCTATTTGCTTTTTCCCTAGCAGTCTGTAAACTCGCCAAAACTACTGAAGCCAACAATCCAATAATCGCAATCACAACTAACAATTCAATCAACGTAAAGGCTTTTTGATTTAACGTAGGTAACTTTTTAAATAAACGATTCATTATTTATATATAATACAACAAATTTAAAATAAAAAAACACCACAATCTTACGATCGTGGTGTTCTGTGTTTGTTTAATTGACCAATTCGCTGATCGCATGCTTTGGCACAGGATGGTTGTCCTGATACGAGTCATCAATACAACTTGTCATCCCCCAGGCCATCATGAGGCCGAAGAATATTATCCCGAAAAATGCCAAAAGGGCGGTTTTGATTTTATTCTTCCTCTGTTCTTTCTCGAAGTCGACACCAAAGATTCCCCCTATCATAATTTTCGTTGCCATATCCTTCATTCTGTCCTCCTTTTTTAAACTTTTT
>CAZKXE010000002.1:6037-26466 GCA_964556855.1 uncultured Candidatus Saccharibacteria bacterium | reverse complement strand
TCCCTATTATACTCCTACCAAATAAAATGTCGAATTTTGATTTTATTTGGATTTTAGATATTTTTTATGGATTAATTGAATATTTTTACAATTAATAACCCAGTTTACCAGAGCAAATCGTTTTTTTAGATTATTCCAAAAACCCATCTAAATTAACATCGTATAAAATTTCTTCTTGAATTAACCTATAATTAATCAATTCTTCCTCTTTAAACCACAAATCTATTTCCTTCTGAGCTTCCTCCAGAGATGATGATGCATGAATAATATTTCTAACAGATCTCCCGTCAATATCAGCCATTTCATATGAATCAATCACAAAATCCCCTCGCAAAGTTCCAACATCAGATGAAAATGGTTCGGTGCTACCGACAATTTTTCTGACAACACCGACGCAATTAGCACCCTGCCAAACCATAGAAACTACTGGTCCAGAAGTCATATATTTAATTAAATTACCCAAAACTTTTTGCCCAACCAATTTCGGGTCTGATTCGGGTGGAGTCATTCCCTTTTTTAAGTATGACTCAATTGATTTTTTCCCAACACTTTCAATCCAACCATCCTCCAATTGATAATGTTTCTCAATTTTTTCGGCCTTAGGTACAGAAAATTTTAAGGCGACTAATTTCAAGCCGGTCCTTTCTAATCTTTTTATAACTTCTCCAATCAGAGATCTCTGAACCCCATCTGGTTTAATAATGACTAATGTCCTCTGGTATTTGTGTTGATTTTTTTTCATATTTTTTCATTATTTCACTTTCTACTAATTCCTTGGGTCGGCCATATTTCAGGCTTGATAATTCTTTTAACTTATCCAAAACATCATGATTTCCGTCAGGCGCCTTAAATGTTTTTAAATTAAAAGGTGTTACAGGTACTCCGGAAACAAGCATTTTTAAATAGCAATTATAATTATCTATATTCATTATATCAGAAGCATCAAATACTGGTTCGAATTGGCTTTCCAAATAATCAGCATCATCACTTCCGACTCGGAATACCGCCATGGACCCAACGTTACCAAAAACAGAATCCTTAATTTTTTCATCAAGTTGGGCGATATATTGGTGGGCAATATTCAAAGACAATTTATACTTCCTAGCCTCTGATAGAATAGTTGAAATTGAATCAGTTGTGATATTTTGAAATTCATCTATGTAAAGATAGAAGGTAGGAAAATCCTTTCCCATAGAATCAGCTCGAGACAAGGCTGCCATTAAAATTTTACCAACCAAAATTAGTCCAATTAAATTAGAGTTAATATCTCCCAAACGACCTTTTGACAAGTTTACAAGTAATATTTTCTTTTCATCCATTATCTTACGGAAATTAAAGCTTGATTTTTCTTGAGCTACAACAGGCCTCATAATATCATTAGCCAAAAATACATCAAATTTTGAAGTAATATATGGAACAATATTCTGCAATGATGCTTCTCCTCCTGCCTTCCCTGCAATTTCCTCCCAAAACTGTTTCACTATTGGATTTTTACATCGAGATAACTTTAGCTTCCTAAAATTCTCGTCGGCTAGCACACGAGAAACATCTAGCAATGTACAGCCTGTTTCAGGATCTTCGATAACCAATTGTGTAGCATTTCTAAAATACTGTTCGAACATTGGTCCCATTGATTCAGGGCTACCGCTGTACAATTTTGTAAAAATACTGAACATTTCATTCACAACAAAAGTTTTTTGTTCTGGAAAATTAGGATCATATTCCAACATATTTAAAGCCATTGGTCTATCCATATTAGCTGGATCAAAATAGATTACATCTTCATACCTTTCGGGTGGCACATTTGCCAAAACATCCTGAATATCTGAGCCGTGCGGGTCAATCATACAGACACCCTCTCCATTTTGAATATCCTGGATAATCATAGTCTTCATGAAGTTTGTTTTACCTGTTCCGGTTTGCCCAATAGTATAAAAATGTCTCAATCGATCATCTGGTGAAAAGTGTATAGGCGTCATTATCCCCCTATTTACATTATCACCTAATTTAATTCCCTCTGATTTTATTGTTAAAGGTGCCGGAGCAGTTTTTGCCTTATTACTACGTAGTTGTGGAGATAATTCGGAAGATTGATCAGTAAAGTGAAAAATAGTTGCTAATTCTGTCAGGTTTAAAGGAGTATCAAATTTCATATTAAATTGCCGATATGTAAATTCATTGAAAAACATTTTTCTATCCTTTGGTTTCAATTCTTTAAATTCAAATTCATTTCCTAGTGGATTAGTAAACTGATTAAAGGCTGATCTTAGGTCATTTAAAATATCTGTCGCACGGTTCTGACTTGATGCGGAAGAAACAATTCTTATGTTACTTGAAACGATAGAGCTTTTTAATTTTATTGATAAATTCTCTGCTAAGCGATTATCATTTGAACCTTTATCAAAATCAGACATGTTATCTTCATCTTTCTTGCTAAAAGAATTTGCAGTATCATCAATAACATTAATAAATTTTGAAAAACCTCTCATTATATTGTCAGATTTTTTATTTAAATAATATAATTCAGGTGCATTTTCGCCTTTTTCAACTTTCTTAAGGGCTTTCGAGTAATTTTTTTCATAAAAACCTCCGGTTGGTTTAAAAATTAATTGGATTGAAGCCCCTTCAGTTTCTTTATCTAGTTTTGAAAAAACATTCAAAATAACTTTCAAAGGGTCATTTTTGAATTCATCGGCAGTCCGGATCGGATTTGCTGGTAAATTTTTCAAAGAGGCATAATTTCCATCTGAAAATCCATTCTCATTAAAAATATTAAAATCATTTTTCTGTTCTGTCAGAATGGCTGTCGGGAATACAGACAAAATTTGTTTTTCTAGCAAGTCTTTTTTACTATCAGAGACTGAAATATAGAATACAAATTCTTGATCATTAATTGAATTAGCAATTTCAAGACTTAAATAATCTTCTTTATCAACATCAGAAACAGAAATCATTCCGGCAAAAAACTGCTCCATGGCAAAAATTAATTCCTCCAGGCTTTTAGCATCTTCTTTGTCAGAATTTGTAATAGAAACTTCAAATAATGTTCTTTTTAAGATCCTATACAAAGGAGTTTTTTCATCTAGCCCAGTTACAGGATAACCCTCTTTTAGATATTGAATTAGAAATCTATGAAAATCATCATAGATATGTTGATTTTCCATTTTTTTAATAACATCAAGGGTGTTACTGATCCCCTTTTCATAGACCATAGTTATTAATTCAGACATTTTTGCGTCATGATCCTCTGGGCTTAGTTTAAGAACTATCTCATCTCGGAATTTTTCTGGCACAATGTGACCTCTATCCAAAACTTCTTCCGGCAAATGTTCCTTATATTGATTAATGCTTTCAGAAATTATTCCAATTTTTTCAGAATCCTCAAGTTTTCCTGTCTCGATTGACTGATTCATCTCAACCTCTTTTTCTTTATTGGCTATATATTCCTTTAAAAAAGAAATTTCTTCTTCTGGATTACTAAATTTTTGATTTTCAAAATATTTTTGTTCCATTTAATTTAAATTATTACTATCAAAAAATTCTTTTAAAAAAGTTTCGACTGAATATTCACCTTCAAAATCCAAAGTCTCTACATCTGGCGGAATTTCTGAATTTGTAAGCAGACAATACAGGGCACAGTTGTCTAATTCATCCTGCGAATATGCATCATTAATCCTTTCTACTAATGATTCCATTTTTTGTTCAAAAAAAGCGACAGTACTAGGACTATCGTTTTTAATTTCACCCAGGATACCCTGACACTCCTCTAATGTAACTAGATCACTAACATCTAAATTTTCTAATTCAATTTCCTCGATTGAACTTTCTAGCGAGTCTTCATTAAAATCACTGAAAATCTCGTTACCCAAATTTAATTCATTTTTGTTAGTAAATTTTTCAAACATATAATCTTACAATTGATTATATCATTTTTAGAAATATTCCGAAATTATTAATTGTTTTTATAATTTAGTAGTCGAATCTTACGAGTCCAACGATAGATTCACCATTATATTCTGTAAAACTCCCACCGACTAATAACTTGCCGTCTGATTGTTGGAAGATTGTCTGTATTGTTCCATTAAAACCTGTCCCAATATTAAAAGTGCTATCATAATTTCCATTAATATCTGTCCGAATAAGATTGGCAGAAGTATTATTATAGGCATCAAATGCACCACCTATTAATATTTTATCATTAATCTTATTAATGGCCCAAATATTTGGGACGTTAGATTCTTTTTCAAACGGATCTATTATATTAAATACAGGGTCAATTGATGCATCAGTATTAATCCTTACAACACTATTAACTGTAGAACCTTTATATGAGCTGAATGAACCACCTAACACAATTTTCCCATCATCAGGTTGTATAAAAATTGAATATGGTATGCCACTAAATCCAGTAGTAGTATCAAAACTTGTATCTAGAGTACCATTTTGATTTAATCTAAGAACCCTATATGCCGTAGCACCACTAAAATATATGAAGCTTCCAACTGCCAAAATTTTTCCATCAGCCTGTAATTTAATATCTGTAAAAATTGGTAACGGAGAAGCTGACGTATTGTTTAATGTAGAATCTCTGGAACCGTTCGCATTTAATCTAACAATTCCATTAACAGCAACACCATTATATGTTGTTCTATAACCACCAACTATTATTTTCCCGTCTTGTTGAATAGCTAGTGCATATTGAAAACTACCAAATCCAGAGCCTACATTGAAACTGGTGTCTAGTGAGCCATCAGTATTCAGACGTACAATTCTATTTCTAGTATTTCCATTATATGTTGTAAAACCACCAACTGCTAATATTTTCCCATCTGATTGTATTGCAATTTCAAATGGTGCAGTATTAAACCAGTGCCAGTGATAAAACTTGTGTCTCTTGTTCCATCAAGGTTTAGCCGAATAATTCCAGCTGCTGCTTCACCGTTATATTCAGTAAAGCTTCCAGCAACAATTAATTTACCATCCGATTGTTGCGCAATTGAGGTAACTCCAGCATTGAAGCCTGATCCTGCGGGAAATGTTTCATCTATTGCTATCGTGTTATTAGAATCAATAACACCAATTTTAATTAATGGTAAATCGTATTCAGTAGAATTAGGAGCTGTCAACATTACCATTTGGGTGTTAGGGTCTATAGCTATTTCATAACCAGTACCCGTAGCAGATTGAGCATAAACTGTATTAACAAATGGTAATGATGCTGTAACTTGTGGATCTGTAGGTATAGCAGGTAAATATTCAGGTACTAATTCAGATAGGTCAATTAGAGAATCTATTGTACAGTCTATTGAATGACCAGAGGTTGCTGTACCTGTATTACAGATTTCAGTTAAACTTGTAACTGTTTCTAGATCTGCCGGCCATTCCTTATTATCTATATAGAATTGTTGAACTGCTGAATGTAGGGATCGAATATCGCTCCATCTTTGAGCATTTCTTGCTTGGGCAAGTTGACGACCTGGATTAATGGCAACGATCACAATTCCTGCAAGGATTGCAATGATAGCAATTACTAGGAGCATTTCTAAGAGGGTGAAGGCTTTGGTGTTTAATTTATGGTTCATGATTTTAATATATATATATATATTAATTTAATAATTTATAATAGATTTATTATATCAGAAATATAATATTTAGATAAACAAAAAATTATTTTCTAGTTTTTGTGGTGGCGTGTTTTTTATTTAAATTATATGATATTAATTTCTTGTTAAAATCACTGGGCCATTCTTTGTGATTACAATAGTATGTTCAAATTGAACTGATAGACTTCCATCCTTGGTAGAATAAGTATAACCGTCTCTTTCTAATTTAATTCGGCTAGTTCCTAGAGAAAACATTGGTTCCAATGCTAAGACCATTCCCTCTTTCAAAAATTCACCTTGTCCTTTTTCTCCTTCATTTGGAACATATGGATCCTCGTGAACATCAAATCCAACACCATGACCAGTTAAACCCTCTACAACAAAAAGATTATTTTTTATGGCGATTGATTCAATAGCGTTTCCTATATCTCCAACAGTGTTTCCTACTCTTGCTACTTTTATTCCTGCATACAAAGCTTCCTCTGTCTTGGACATTAATTTCTTAATTTTTTTTATTTCCTCTTTATCATATTTATCCTCTAATTTCCCAGCGATAACTGTAACAGCGTGATCCGTATATAAACCTTTATAAACTAAGCCCATATCCAAATTAACCAAATCACCACTTTCTATAATTTTGGGGTCTTCATTTGGGATACCATGAACTATTTCATCATTTATTGATATACAAATTGCTGCTGGATAAGGTCTGTCTGCTCCATAAGGTGTAAAATTCAAAAAAGCAGGTCGTGCTCCACTTTCCTCGGCTAATTTTCTAGCTTTAACATCCAAATCAAATGTTGAAGTTCCTACTTTTACCTCCTTAGATAATTCACTTAAAATAGCAGCCAATTTCTGACCACCTTCTTTCAGAATTTCTATTTCTTCTTTTGTTTTTAATCTGATCATTAGCTTTAATTTTTATCGTCTCAATTATTATCTTCAATTTTAAATCATAATTCATCAAGTTCCTTGTCTAAATCTAGTGCCTTCAAAATATCCTGATGAACCTGCTCGATAGGCTGTTCTCCATTAATCTCGTTAAATTTAAATGACTTGTGAGCTCTAAAATAGTCAAGAACTGGCGAGACATTCATCTTAAACCAATTTAATCTAGATAATATATCATGATCCTTAATATCGTCAGCCCTTCTCCTTTTATGCATTAAATCAATAGCCCATTCATCACTAACATTTAGATAAATAATTTCTACCTCGTTTCTGTCATAGAAATCTAACGCAGAGTCTAAAATTTTTGCTTCTAAAATTCTTCTTGGAGCCCCATCAATTATAAGATGGGTATGTCTTTCAAGATTAGCAATCATTTCACCTGTCCAGGCCCAAATTGAAAGAAATTCAGGTTGTAATCCACCTTCCTCAGAAATTTTCTTTGAAAGTAAGCTAGAATAATTATTTTCCTGTATAAATGCCCTAAATCTATTACCTGATTCTAAATGAAAACAAAGTCTTTTCTTTTCATCTACTTTATTTATATATTCTATCAACTTCTCAACCTGAGTTCCTTTTCCGCTCGCTGATTTTCCAATAAAAATTATAGTTTTAAGGTTCATGTAATATATTGTATGATTTTTTCAATCATACCGCAAATTAGTTCTTACTATTATTAAGTGAATAATTACAGATAATTAAAATATCAGAAACTTTTGTAAGATAAAAAGATTTATCAGAAAAAATCTTTAAGTGAATTAGTATTCTCTCATTGAAATCTGAGAATCAACTTTTTTAACTAAATCAATAGCAACTGAAACCGCAATAAGTAGAGCTGTTCCACCGATTGATAAAGTTGAGATACCAGGTATTGAAGCTTGTACTAAAATAGGAAGTACCGCGATAAAGCCAAGGAATAAAGCTCCTACCAATGTAATTCTAGAAACAACATTACCAATATAGTTGGCAGTGTGTTCACCCGGTCTAACACCAGGGATGAAAGCACCGCTCTTTTGTAGATTTTCAGAAATACCTTTTGGATCAAAAGTAACAGCAGTATAAAAATAAGTAAGCAAGAAAACCAAAACAAAATATAAAATACCGTAATTCCATTGATTTCCAATAAATTTACTGATAGCAGTAGCTACGTTCGCTGCTGTAGCACTATCAAGATTTTGTAGTAAAGCAACAAGTAGATTTGGTAGCATTAAAATTGATAAAGCAAAAATAATCGGAATCACTCCAGCCTGATTTAATCTTAATGGTAAATATGTTGAGGCTCCTGTAGCTGACCCACCTCTTGCCTGTTTAGCATATGTAATTGGGATAGGTCTTTCTGCTTCGTTAACAAGTACAACACCAGTAACAATAATTACACCCACAACTAGGAAAGCAATTAATGATGGGAGTTGAGATGGGTCATAATTAAAAATTGTATTTTGAATTGTTCCTGGCAAACTAGCGACGATACCAGCAAAAATTATAAGGGAGACACCATTTCCGATTCCAAATTCAGTAATCAATTCACCAATCCACATCAACAATATAGAACCTGCTGCAATGATAGTTAAGTTAACAATCATTCCTAAATTATTTAAATCTCCAATAACACCTTGTTGCTTTAATAGCATTAAAAAGCTGAAACCTTGGATGAAGGCTAGCAAGATTGTTAATTGTCTACTATATTGAGCAAATTTCTTTCTTCCGGCCTGACCCTCTTCTTTTTGG
Source organism: uncultured Candidatus Saccharibacteria bacterium (assembly GCA_964556855.1). Taxonomy (GTDB): domain Bacteria; phylum Patescibacteriota; class Minisyncoccia; order Phycocordibacterales; family JAACPR01; genus CAZKXE01. The sequence goes on along the minus strand of CAZKXE010000002.1, from coordinate 18,187 downwards.
ATTGATTTCAATGGAGGAAAAACCATTGTCATAACCTGCATAATAATAGAAGCGGTAATATATGGACCAACACCAAGCATAACTATTGAAAAACTAGATAATCCACCACCTGAAGAAATGTTAATTAAATCAAGTAGTTTACTACTTTCAAAAAATCTATCCAAAGCAGCCTGATTTAGCCCAGGTACAGGTATAGCAGATAGTAATCTGAATACAAACAGAGCACCTAAGACAAAAAGTAGCTTACTAGATAAATTCTTGTCTTTTATAACTAATTTAATTTTTTTAAGAAAAGTATTGATCATTTATTTATTTATATTAACAAATTATTACTTAATTTGCCCTCCCGCCTTCAAGATGATTTCTGCAGCTGTTTTAGATGCGCTACAGTTTTTGATAATTAATTTTTTAGTTAAATCACCATTTGCTAATATTTTCACTAAAGGTAATTTTCCGTGGTCTTTTTTAATTAGACTTTTTGAAAATAAACTTGAAGGGTTCACAGTTTCTCCATCTTTATAATTATTTTCTAATTTTTCTATAGAAACACTTTGAGCATTCTTTTGGAATGATTTATTTTGGTTTACACCACGTCCTCTTAATTTAGGGATCTTTTTAATCATGTCTCTGATTTCTGGTCTTCCAGAATTACCAGATCTTGCATTCTGTCCTTTGTGTCCTTTTCCAGAAGTTTTACCCCTTTTCCCGCCTCTCCCTACTTGGATAGATTTTTTATCTGATTTTCTTCTTTTTAATTCGTGAATTTGCATAAGCCTAATAAATTATTTTTTAAGTGTTTGTAAAGCCTTAATTGTTGCTCGAGCTATGTTTAATTTATTTTTACTTCCAGAAATGATTTTTGCATTAATATCAGTTAATCCGGCTAGTTCAAAAACGTCTCTTACTGCTGATCCTGCAATTAAACCTCTACCCTTAGCTGGCATAGCAATCATCTGAGCTGAATTGTACTTTGCTTTAATTTCATGAGCAATAGAATTTTGATCTGTTCTTATAACATCGATCATATTTTTCTTGGCTGACTTAACTGCTTTATCAATCGCTAGACTAGTATCTCCTGCTTTTCCGATACCAATTCCAACTTTTCCACCTCTATTTCCAATTACGATAGAAACGCTAAATGAAAACCTTCTTCCTCCAGAAGCCACACGAGTAACTCTTCTAATATCTAAAATCTTCTGATCAAATTCAGATTTAACCCTTTCTTTATTTTTTCTGAAAGGTCTTCTTTTGTTTTTAGTAAACTCCCTTCTAGGTTCACTAGTGTTTTGGGTAACGTTTTCTTTTTTAATTTCTTGTTCGCTCATAATTTATTATTAAAATTTTAATCCATTTTCTCTAGCAGTGTCAGCTAAAAACTTTATATTTCCCATAAATATATGACCTCCTCTATCAAATACTACTTCTGTAATTTTTTTAGCTTTTGCCATTTCAGCTATTTTCATTCCAGCTGAAATTGTTCTTTCTTTTAAAGTCTTCCCATTTTCTAATTTAGTCCAAACATAAGCAATTGTTTCAGACTTATTATCATCAATTAATTGCGCAATCAAATTAGTATTAGATTTAGACACAGATAAACGAGGTTTTTGGGCAGTACCAGAAACTCTAGCTCTAATTTTTTTATGTCTTCTTTGAATTTTAGCTTTTTTGTCTTGCATGATTTTAAATTAAATTTAAACAGTCTTTTTACCTTCTTTTCTTCTAATGATCTCATCTGCATACCTAATTCCTTTACCCTTGTATGGTTCAGGTTTTTTATTTGATCTAATGACTGCGGCAAATTCACCAACAGCTTGCTTATCTATTCCTGTAATTTTGATTTTTTCTTTTTCCACTTCAACTTTTACTCCTTGAGGAATTTTTAATTCTACAGGGTGAGAAAAGCCTATATTTAATAGTACAGCATCACCTTTAACTTCTGCTTTAAAACCAACTCCTTCAATTATAAGGTTTTTTTCATATTCCTTATTGACTCCAGTTACCATATTTAAAATAATTGATGAGTATGTTCCCCATAAAGCATTGGTTTGTATTGTTTCATCCTTTGGGATTACTGTAACAAGATTATCCTCTACCTTGATTTCAACAACAGGTAGATAGTTTGTTTTTAATTCTCCAAGTGGCCCCTTAACAACAATTTCATTTTCTGAAACTGTAACTTGAGTTTTATCATTTAATTCTATTGGTTTTTTTCCTATTCTAGACATATTATTTTATTATTACCAAATTTGAAACATTATTTCCCCTCCAACGTTTTTCTCTCTTGCTGTCTTATCACACATTACTCCTTCTGGAGTTGTTAATACTGCAATCCCATAACCACTTTTTACAAGTTTAATATCTTTAGCTGGCTTGTAAACTCTTTTTGAAAGTTTTGAAACTCTTCTAACATCACTAATAACAGAATTGTCTTTTTCGTCGTATTTTAAATTTATTAAAATATCTCTACCGTCTATTTTAAAAGAATCTATGAAATTGTTAGTTTCTAATACTTTCAAAATAGATTCGTAAATTTTGAAATAAGGAACAGTAATTGATTCCTTTTTAACCATTGAACCGTTCTTTAGTGAAATTATTAAGTTTGAAATTTTGTCTCCTACCATGATGATTTTTTTATTCCTGGGATTTTACCTTCATTAGCTAATTCTCTAAAGCAAATTCTACACATATCGAAGTCTCTCATGTATCCATTTTTACGTCCACATTTAAAACATCGTCTTACTACACGACTTTTAAATTTGGGTGTTTTTTTTGATCTTGCTATTGTTGATTTTTTAGCCATAAAATAAATTTTTTATAATTTATGTTTGCCTATACTAGCAAGCAAACATACTAATGTCAATTAAATTAAAGGTTTTTAAACCCTAGATTTATCTTCAATTTATTAAAAATAAATCTAGGGTTTAAAAATTTAAAATTCTTATTCTTCCTTCTTCTCTTTTGCAAAAGGCATACCAATCATTTCTAGAAATGCTACTGTTTCTTCTTTTACTTTAGATGATGTAACTATTGTGATACCTAATCCAAATGAATCTCTAACATCTTGATCAGCAGTCTCTGGGAAAATAGCATTTTCTTTGATTCCAATACTAAAGTTTCCCATTTCATCAACGCTATTTTTTGATAAACCTCTAAAGTCTCTTGTTCTAGGTAATGCAATATTGATTAGTTTATCAATAAAATTAAATGCTTCTTGACCTCTCATTGTAACTTTATAACCTGAAAGCTGTCCTTCTCTAACTTTAAAGGTAGCAATAGATTTTTTAGCTGGTTGAATAGATGGCTTTTGACCAGTAATCAAAGTCAATTTTTCTTCTATATTTTTTATTCTATTTTTATCTGTAACAGAACCAATACCAATATTTACAATAACCTTTTCAATTTTTGGTGCCTGCATAGGATTTGTATATCCAAATTTTTCTTTTAGATTATTGAATGATTCTTTTTGTTTTTCTGAAATGCTTTTTAACATGATAATTTTATTATTAAAATTAAATTTTTTGACCACTTGATTTACTAATCCTTATTTTTTTCCCATCCTCTTTAATATAACCGACTCGGCTAGGTTTATTAGTTTTAGGATCAATAATTGAAACATTTGATGCGTCTAGCGGCATATTTATTTCGACTATTTCTCCTTTCTTGTTTTTATAGCTAACGTGCTTTTTAGAAGAATTAACACCTTCAACGATTACTTTATTATCACTAGATAAAACTCTTAAAACTTTTCCAGTTTTACCTTTGTCTTTTCCGGCGATAATTATTACATTGTCATTTTTCTTGATTTTCATAATACGTTTATTAAATAACCTCTGGTGCTAATGATACTATTTTTTGATATCCTACCTCTCCTAATTCTCGTGGGATAGGTCCAAAGATACGGTTTGCGATAGGCTCTTTGTTTTCCTTATTAACTATAACAACTGAATTCTCATCAAATTTAACATAAGATCCATCTTTTCTTCTAAAAGGTTTTCTCTGTCTTACAACTACTGCAATTAGAATATCTTTTTTCTTTACTTGCTTTCTTGGTTCTGCTTTTTGCACTGACAAAACTACTAATTCTCCAATTTCAGCATATTTTTTCTTTGATGATCCCAGGACTTTGAAAACTCTACCGATTTTTGCTCCTGAGTTATCTGTTATTGTAACTATTGTTTGTGGTTGTATCATAAGCCTATTTTTCTATGCTAATTAATTTAAATTTCTTGTCTTTTGAAATTGGTTTAGTTTCTACAATACTAACTTTATCTCCAATTTTGGCAGTATTCCCCGCATCATGAGCTTTATATTTTTTATTAGTTTGAACATACTTACCATATTTAGGGTGTTTTTTATAATTACTAATACTTACTACAATAGTATCCTGCATTTTGTCAGAAACTACTACTCCTGAAAAAACCTTTGATTTATTTTCTGTAGTAACTATATTATTTTTTTCTTCTTTTTTGCTCATGTTTTTTATTAATTGTTATTTATTTTTTCTTGAACTTAATTCAGTCAAAATTTGCGCAATTTCTTTTTTACATTTTCGAACTTCCTTTAAGTCTTTTTTTCCAGCACCGGAAATACTAAATCGAAATTTTCGAACTTCCTCTCTGGCTTTTACAAGAGATTTGTTTAATTCTTTTTCTGTTTTATTTTTTAATTCTGACATAATTTTAGAAATTCACTTTAACAAAATATTAAGATCTTGCAACAACTTTAGTCTTTACTGATAATTTTGTTCCTGCTTTTCTCAAAGCTTCTACCGCAACTTCTTTTGGCAAACCATCAATTTCAAACAAAATTCGCCCAGCCAAAACTTGTACTTCATAGCCCTGCAAGTCACCTTTACCCTTACCCATCTTTACCTCTGAAGGTTTTTTGGTAAATGGTCTATCTGGAAAAACTCTGATCCATGATCTTCCAACTTTTCCCATATGTCTAGACATTGCTCTTCTGGCAGCCTCTAATTGGTTAGAACCAATTCTAGCATGTGACAAAGCCTTTAAACCATAAGAACCAAAGGCTATTTCTACACCTCTTGTAGCATGACGAGTAAGTTTAGCGTCGTTTTTACGACCCGTTTGCCATTTTCTATATTTTACTTTTTTTGGAAATAAAGCCATATTATTCTAATTATTTATCTTGTTCAAAAATATCACCTCTATAAATCCACACTTTGATCCCTAAATCTCCCTGCGCTATTGTTGCTCTAACTCTAGCAAAATCAATATCTGCTCGGAAAGTTTGTAGCGGGATGTTTCCCTTTTTTAATTCTTCAGTTCTTGCCATATCAGCACCATTCAATCTACCGCCAATTCTTATTCTAACACCCTTTACATCTCTATTAGCCATTACCTTTTCAATAGTTTGTTTTAAAACTCTTCTGAAAGGCATTCTTTTTTCTAGTTGATCTTTAACCATTAGTGCTACTATTTTAGCATCACTTTCTGCTGATTTAATTTCCTCGATATCGATTTTTAGATCAACTTTGTCATTTCTAATATCATGTTTAATCATGAATTTTTCAAGACTTTTTCGAATTTTGTTAGCATTTTCACCATTTCTACCAACAACTAAACCAGGTCTAGAAGTTTTAATGATAATTCGCATAATTTTGTCACTTCTTTCAATTTGAATATCACCAACAAACATAGTGATTAATTCTTTTTCTAGAAATTCACGAATTAATACATCAGATTTAAGGTAATCTCTGTATTTTTTATCAGTACCAAACCAACGAGATTTCCAATCTCTGATAATACCTAGTCTATGTGCGTATGGGTGAACTGTGTGTGACATAATTATTTTTTAATTTTATTATTTAAATTGTCTAATACTATATTAATGTGACAAGTGTGTTTATGTATTGGAAAAGCACGACCTCTCGCTCGTGCTCTTGATCTTTTCAATATTGGACCATCATTAACAGTAATTTCTTTAATAAACAAATCTTCTGCTTTGACATTAGAATTATGATCTGCGTTTGCAATAGCTGAAACAAGCAGTTTTCTCATAGCCAAAGAAGCTTTTTTAGGTGTCAATGTTAGGATATTTAAAGCCGCCTCTGATTTTTTACCTCGAATAGTGTCAGCAACTAGTCTAACTTTTCTTGGTGATTGTCTATAATTTTTTAATTCTGCTTTCATGTAATTTATTTATTAAAATTTATTATTCTGAGGATTTAGCGGCTTTAGCAGCAGAAATTTCAGCTTCTCTTTTAGCTTGATCCAATTCTTTCTGCATTTTACCTCCGTGTCCAACGAATTTTTTAGTAGGGACGAATTCTCCTAACCTATGACCAACCATATCTTCTGAAATTAAAACTTCAACATGAGTTCTTCCGTTGTGGACAGCAAATTTAAAATTCACCATATCTGGTGCAATCTGACTGTTTCTTGCCCAAGTTTTAATAACCGCAGCATCAGCTGGGGTTTTACCTTCGATTTTTTTCATTAATTTTGGATCCACATAAGGACCTTTTTTGATTGATCGTGTCATAATTTTTAGAAAGAAAAAAGCCCACAATGAGCTTGGAGAATATACTAACAAAATCTATTTTAATGTCAACTGTTTCTAATGATGGTTTTCCATAAATAATTACAACTAATTTTGTTAAAATGAGATGATTCTATTTTTATATTGACTTCATAGAAAGTTTTACAAAATTCCTATCAGAATAAAAAGATGTTGTGAAATTAGTGAGCACTTTTTGTTTTAATAATTTTCGCCTTAATTTAAAAGTTTGAAAAGAGCCAAGTAAACCTAAATAGGAATTATTGCTTGCTAAAAACTTTTCTTGCTGGGATTTATTAAATTTGTTGTTGTTAGAAATTAGTATCAATCTCCATTTCTCAACGTTTTTGTAAAAATTATCCTTTACATTATTGCGAATATAAATTCTATATGGTTTCAAATATGCTCCTAAAAAATAGGTACCTTTTCGATAATGTTGTAAATAAATTTTATTCGGATGCAAATCTAAATCAAGGCTAAGTTTTAAATAATTACGAATTATTGGTATTAGTAATTTTAGGTATTCATTATCTGCATGGACGATTACAATATCATCAACATAACGGCCGTAATATTTACAATTCAGTTCATATTTAACAAAATGATCAAAATCATCAAGATAAACATTTCCAAATAATTGGGAAGTAAGGTTACCGATTGGTAAACCTTTGTGTTTCTTCGCATAAAAAAGCGATTTCGATTTTGGTAATCCTTTCCAATTTAACCTTTTCCCTTTAATGACACAATTTTCGGTTGGGTCATGAAAAATTATCTGCTCGATTATTGGCAAAATCCATAATTTCGAAAATTCTATCTCTCCATCAAAATTCTTAATTTTTTCTGCTACCTTTTTGTATAAAATATTTCTATCAATTGACATAAAATAGCCTTTGATATCTAACTTGAGAACATAACAATCCCTCTTATAATTTTTAGAACAAGAACGAATAAAACGATCCAACCTTTTAATCCCGTATAGGGTACCCTTTTTAATACGACAACTATAACTATCATTAATAAAAGACTTTTCGAAAATTGACTTTATGTAATTATAAATTAAGTGGTGAACAATTCGATCACGAAAATCGGCAGCAAATATCTCCCGCTGCAAGGGTTTAAATGAAATAAAACAAATACTTTGACCAATTTTATATGTACCATTAATGAGTTCTCTACCCAATTTAAATAATTTTCTTTCATAATTTATTTCAAAAGCTATTGCACTCGATTTATTTCTCTTATTTTTACGAGCCTGGTAATATGCATTGAACAAATCAATTATAAGTTTCTCATATTTCATATTTGTTTATGATTTATTATATTAAAATAAAAACCCGACACGATAATTTGTGATGGGTTTTTATTAACCAATACTTTAAACAACGAACGGAAAAGCCGTTCTCCTTATCGTTCGTGTTCCGGTTAACTTGGGCGTTGCTGGAATTCAAGTTCCGTCTCCACGCATTAGTACCATCCTCAACTGACGACCAGAAGTTCGTGTTCGTCCCGCGGTTGTTGAAGGAACCATCGGTGTTCCGATTGCCGGCAAGGAGGCCTAGCGCTGTAATAACCACTAAATTGATTTAATATACCTAACGATATACTAAATTTAGACATTGCATGGTTTTAAATTATACACGAATGTCATACATTCCTCGCCAATTGATAACGAGGGGGCTATTGAATTGATTAATGGTACTCCTTTCTCTGTCGTAACAAGAGATAGTTCTCGCCACATAATATATGATTGATGATGTAGGTTATATAACCGATTTTTGCCAGGCAGATAATTGTTTGGACACGGATTCTATTTTTTCGTTTAGAACAATAAATTTTTTTAAATTAATTTGTTTTAAATCCTTTATCAGTCTTAGATACAACCGGACTACCTCTAAATTTTCCCTGGCCGATTGTAACAATTCCTTTTTTGAGTGGCTACTATTGGCACGATAGATGTTTGTAATCAAATCAATGGTTTCTTTTTTAATACTTTCGCCAATTGTATATTTATATTCCTGATTAAAATGTTTGGTGTAATTAAAGATATCAACCAGAAAATCATAGCTTGTTTTGTACACTGGTAGATTATTGTAAGTCGCCATTTGTATTTTAGATTTTAGTGATTAATCGGAATAGTCAAATAGTCAAATAGTCGGATATCAATTCTTTAAACAACGAACGGAAAAGCCGTACTCCTTAGCGCTCGTGCTCCGGGGAACTTGGGCGTAGCTGGAATACAAGCTCCGTCTCCACGCATCAGAACCATCCTCAACTGACGACCAGAAGAGCGTGCTCGTCCCGCGGCTGCCGAAGGAACCAACGGCGCTCCGAACGCCGGCAAGGAGGCCTGTGAAGCCACTTTCGTTAGTGCCTCCTGATGTTAGGTTTGATAATTTAGATCCTTCGTCTGTTCCTCTCCAACCCGTTGTGGTGGTATCGTAAGGGAAATCTGTAGCACAAGTTCCTGAAGTACATATTGCTCTTTCAAGGTCAGTGAACTCATCATGGGTTGGTATGTGCCAACCTGTTGGACAAATTCCTTGGGCTGGTAGTGTATATGAATATTGCATCATTTCACCCCATTGGTATAGACCACCGTCTGTATCACATATTCCTTCATCGTTGTTATAACAATATTTTTCTATTGTATCGTTGTTTGTTTGATTAGATGTTCCAGCAATTCTTGTTCCAATATTCAAGTTTTCTTGCATCCAACATTGGGTGCCGATTTCTACGGTGGCATAATCCTGACCTTCGTATGATAACAGGTCACCACATGCCCAACTTTCTGTCGTAAGCGCCGTAGTCCCCAATTGTACAGGGGTTAGTCCATACTCATCTGAATTAGGTGCAGTTAGCATTACCATTTGAGTGGTAGAGTCTAGAGCGATTTCATATCCTGTACCATTAGTTGTTTGAGCATGGGCAGTGTTAGTAAATGGTAGTGATGCTGTAACTTGTGGATCTGTAGGTATGGCAGGTATATAGGTTGGGACAAGACTTGATAGATCTACTAGAGTACCGCAGTTTACTGAATGTGTAGTAGTTCCTGTTCCTGTGTTACAGATTTCAGTTAAGGTAGTGACTGTACTTAGATTAGATGGCCATTCTCTATTTTCTATATAGTACTGATTGACTGCAGAGTGTAGTGCTCGCAGATCACTTGATCTTTGGGCGTTTCTTGCTTGAGCTAGTTGTCTAGCTGGGTTAATGGCAATGATGACTATTCCGGCCAGTATTGCAATGATGGCTATTACTAGGAGCATTTCTAGTAATGTGAAGGCGCGACTTTTTTGAGTAATTTTATTATTTATAGTGAACATGTTTTTTATTATATTTATTATTAATTGATTTAAATCCCAAGCTGGAAATTAATATTTTTATTATATCAACAAAGTGCAAAAAAAAAAGAATTTACGACAGTGTGTTTTTTATTTGTAGGAATATAATATCAATCAAGATCAATTATTTACATAATACAAAAACCACCTGCAGTGAGGTGGTTTTTGATTTTGAAATTTTACTTTTTGGTATTTCTCTTTGTTTTTCTTCTAGTTAGAATTAACTTGTTAGAATACTTTTTAGATTTTCGAGTTTTCACACCATAAGCTAGTTTACCTTGTCTAGTTTTTGGTCCTCTTCTCAAACCAATTCCTTGTTTTCCTTCACCTCCTCCGTGTGGGTGGTCTACCGGGTTCATAACTGAACCACGAACTGTTGGCCTGATACCTCGGTGTCGGTTTCGTCCAGCTTTTCCTCTATTTTGTAGTCGGTATTCTGGGTTAGAAACTTCACCAATGCTTGCCCAACATTTACTTGAAATTTTTCTAATTTCAGTTGAAGGTAATTTAATGTTAGTCATTCCTTCATCTTGAGCCACAACTTCGATGTAATTACCTGCTGATCGGGCTAATTTGGCCCCACCTTCCGGTTTTAACTCCACATTGTATACGAATGTACCAACTGGAATATTTTTGATAATCATTCTGTTTCCTGGTACAACCGGAGCTTTTTCGCTAACAATAATCTTATCGTCAACTTTTACTGATTGCGGTAACAAAACATACTTTTTCTCACCATCTTGATAAGATATCAAAGCAATAAATCCTGATCGGTTTGGATCATATTCAATAGATTTTACTTTTGCCGGGATATCTTTTTTGAAATATCTAAAATCAATATCTCTGAACAATCTTTTGTTTCCGCCTCCTTTGTGACGAGTGGTAATTCTACCAACGTTATTTCTACCAACTGATCTTTTGAATCCTTTGGTCAAAGACTTTTTCGGCGTCTTTGTTGTGATAACACCTCTATATTGTACAGAGGTTCTATTTCTTGAACCTGCTGAAGTAGGTTTATGTTTTTTAATAGCCATAATATTTTTTAATAATTAATAATTTAGTTTTAATGAATAAGTTTATTTTTTATAAGCTTATCATCGTAGTTTTAAACAAATTCGATTTTATCTCCTTTTTTAAGGTAAACAATCGCTTTCTTACCACCACCTTTAAATCCTTTTCCTCTTCTAATACCAACTGCTTTTCTAGGGATTTTACACATGTTAACTTTTTTAGGTACTACTTTGTAGATTTTTTCTACCGCATCTACTACATCTTTTTTTGTAGCATCTGGGCTTACCTTGAAAGTATAAGCATTTGCAAAGTCTGCATTAATAGCTGTTTTTTCTGTAATTTTTGGTTTAGAAATAACGTTAGAAAAGTTTTTTGGACTTCCTAATAGGTTTTCAGAGTCAGTATTTTTTGTTTCTGTTTTTGAAACTTCTTTTCCTGATTTCTTTTTGGTTTCTTTTTCAGTTTCCTTATTTTTTGTGAATATTCCCATAATCCTATTTGTTATTTTTTATTAATCTTTCAGCCAAAATTTTCAAACTTTCTTCGGCATCGAAAATCATTAAGTATTTGTATTTCAAAACACTCAAGGAATCAATGTTTCTAACTTCTTCAATTCCAAAATTACTGAAATTAGAGAAAGTTTTTTCAGCTACTTCATCTCTTTTAGAGAATCCGATCAAAGCATTATTTCTCTTTTTAGTTGCTAAATTAGCTAGATTTTCATTTTTTGATAACAAATCAATAAAAATCTTTCCTTCTTTAGTTTTTGGTTCGTCAATTTTAAAAGAGTCAATTAGAATCAATTCATTATCTCTAACTTTTTGAGATAAAATTGTAGCCAATGCTTTGACTTTCATCTTCTTATTGATTTTTCTTTTAAAATTTCGATCGTTTCTAGGCCCAAAAGTAACACCTCCACCTTTCCAGATTGGTGACCTACTTGAACCATGTCTTGCTCTACCAGTTCCTTTTTGTCTCCAAGGTTTTTTACCACCTCCAGATACTTCTCCTCTGTTTTTTGTATGAGCTGTGTTGGTACGAGCATTTCCAAGAGAAGCCATAGTAGTTTGGTAAACCAAATCACCATTCCAATCTAGACCGAAAATATTTTCATCTAGATCGATTTTTTTGACTTCTTTTCCTTCTTTGTTATATACAGGTAATTTCATGATATTTTAATTATACTTATCCTTGTATTTCTACTAATGTACCTTTTCGACCTAGAAACGATCCAACCTTTTAATCCCGTATAGGGTACCCTTTTTAATACGACAACTAT
>CAZKXE010000002.1:3667-5937 GCA_964556855.1 uncultured Candidatus Saccharibacteria bacterium | reverse complement strand
ATGATATTTTAATTATACTTATCCTTGTATTTCTACTAATGTACCTTTTCGACCTGGAACTGCTCCTTTCAAATAAATTTCATTATTTTCTGGATCTATCCCTACAATTTTAACTTTTTGTAATGTAACTCTGTCATTTCCCATTCTTCCAGCCATTCGAGTTCCTTTAAAAACTCTCTGTGGTCCTGTAGAACCAATTGAACCCGGTTCTCTTTCTGAATGTTTTTGACCATGACTTCTTCGCCCTCCGGCAAAACCATGTCTTTTAACAACACCTTGAAATCCTTTTCCTTTTGAAAATGAGGATATTCTAACCAGGTCCCCTTTTTTAAAATTTGTGATTTCAATTTTGTCGCCAACCTTAATTTCTGCTGGTAAATCTTCGTATCTAAATTCCTTTACATAACGAAAATTTCCAAGATCTTTATAGTGACCTTTCTGAGCTTTAGGAATTCTACTTTCTCTTTTTTCTCCAAAGCCAATCTGAACAGCATTATATTTATCTGTTTTCATATTTTTAACCTGTAAAACAGTAGCAGAGCCAGTTTTTACAACAGTAACTGGAATAACCGCACCATTTTCGTCAAAAATTTGGGTCATTTTTTCTTTTAATCCAAGAATTGCTTTCATAATTTTTATAATTTTATTTTATCAAGTGCCAAACCCAGCCTTTGCATAAGCAAAGGCTGGGTTTGGCGTATAGAGGAATTATTATAATTCTTATACTTAAATCATTTTTACATCAATGTTCACTCCTGATGGTAAGCTCAAGTTAGTTAGAGCTTCGATTACCTTAGCATCAGGGTTTAAAATGTCAATCAATCTTTTGTGAACTCTCATTTCGAATTGTTCTCGTGCGTCCTTATGAACAAACGTTGAACGATTGACTGTATATTTCTTAATCTCCGTTGGCAATGGAATTGGACCTGAAACCTTAGCGCCAAAACGCAAAGCAGTATCCATAATTTGCTTCACAGATGTATCAAGAATCTTACTTTCGTATGCACGAACCCTTATTCTCAGCTTCGTAGCATTATTTTTATCTTTGTTTTCAGTCATTTTATTTTTTTACTTTCATGTAACTAGTGGTTACTTTATTAGAAATTAATCTAAATGAAGCAATAACCTATTTACAGAAATTTATTAATGAATAGTTGATTAAGCAACTATTTTTGTAACAACTCCAGCACCAACAGTTCTACCACCTTCACGGATAGCAAATCTTTGTTGTTCTTCTAGAGCAACCGGAGCTACTAGTTTTACTTTGAATGTAACAGTATCACCTGGCATTACCATTTCAGTACCCTCTGCCAAAGTCACATCACCTGTTACGTCAGTTGTTCTGATGTAGAATTGTGGTTTATATCCTGAGAAAAATGGAGTGTGTCTTCCACCTTCTTCTTTCTTTAGGATGTAAACTTCTGATTCAAATTCAGTATGTGGAGTTACAGTTCCAGGGATAGCTAGTACTTGACCTCGGTGGATTTCTTCTTTTTTAAGACCTCTAACCAAGATTCCGGCGTTATCTCCAGCCATACCTTCGTTAAGTGATTTATTGAACATTTCAACACCTGTAACAGTTGTTTTTTGAGTATCTTTGATACCAATTACTTCAACTTCATCACCAACTTTTATAATTCCTCTTTCGATTTTTCCAGTTACTACAGTTCCTCTACCTTCAATTGAGAAAATGTCTTCTACTGGCATTAGAAATGGTTTATCTGTTTCTCTAACAGGTTCTGGAATATATGAATCCAAAGCTTCAACTAATTCCATAACTTTTTGTGACCATTCATTATCAATAGAATCTGATTCCAAAGCTTTCAAGGCTGAACCTCTGATAACAGGGGCAGTTTGACCATCAAATCCGTGTTGATCTAATAGGTCTTTGATTTCTTCTTCTACCAATTCAATCATTTCTTGGTCATCAACCATATCACATTTGTTGATGAAAACGATTATTTTTGGAACACCAACTTGTTTTGCAAGCAAAACGTGTTCACGAGTTTGTGGCATCATACCATCGGTAGCAGCCACTACAAGAACAGCACCGTCCATTTGGGCAGCACCAGTAATCATGTTTTTAATATAGTCGGCGTGACCTGGTGCATCAATATGAGCATAGTGTCTTGCCGGTGTGAAATACTCATTGTGAGAAAGAGCAATTGTAATTCCTCTTTCTTTTTCTTCTGGAGCATTATCGATAGAAGCAAAAGCTCTTAATTCAGATAATCCTTTTTTTGCCAATACAGTAGTGATAGCTGCAGTTA
>CAZKXE010000002.1:0-3657 GCA_964556855.1 uncultured Candidatus Saccharibacteria bacterium | reverse complement strand
TATCGATTTGGTCAACAGCTTTTAGACTAGCACCATATTCCCCTCCTTTCATATCTAGGGTTTTTAGTAGCGCAGCAGTCAAAGTTGTTTTTCCGTGGTCAACGTGACCAATTGTTCCCACATTTACATGGGGTTTTGAACGATCAAATATTTCTGACATAAATATAAATTAATTAATTAATAATAAATTGATAAAGAAAATTTTTAAAAATTTTCAAATCATGTAACCTCAAAAGAAGGCACGAGAACCAGGCTTCTTTTGAAGCTACTATTTTGCTTGCTGGTTTTTTGACAAATACAAAAAAATCGCAGTAAGCGTATAAATATAGTACCAAATAGAAATATCATGTCAAATAAAAAACAGAATGATTTTTTAAATCATTCTGTTTTTTATTTTTAATAAGCTAAAAGGGGCTAGGAGCAGTACTACACCTATCATCAATACCATTACCTCCAACACAAGTCCAACTAAAAGTACTGTTCGACCAATTAGTTCTTAAATCAATTACTTCGCCGTTACTACATTTTTCTGTTATATCAGTAATATTTGGATAGTATTTACCATCAGAATAACCACAGACACCATTAGTTGAATCTGTATCAAAATTTGGATCAGTAGAACATTGAACATCGACACCCTCGTATCTACCAAGACATCCCCAATAATGGAAGCCATTAGCTGATCTTCTTGCGCCTGCTATTCCTGTCGGAGTACCAGCACTACAAACCTCTTCTCTTGAACGACTTATAAAGTCATAAGTTCGTCCTGCTCCATTTAATGGTCCACAAACCCCATCAACAGGTCTTTGGTCAATAAGACCTCCAGGTATACAATATCTATAATATGAATTTCCAACCTGCTCTATCTGACCATTAATTTTTAGTGGCATTAATTCCTCTGGAAGATTACTATTATCAACAGGAGTTAGTAGTAATAAATAAGGAGTATGGGTAATTGGAAAATCATCACCGCAAGTGTATCCACTAAAGTCTGCCCCATCATCTTCAAATTCATCAATGTTCCAATAGGTAACTGGATAACTATCTGGGTAATTAGGATTATTGTTATTTGCAGTAGTTAATTGAATGCCAATTACTTTACTTAAATTACCAAATCTAATAACAGATCTCCCTACCCAGTCATATTCATTGAATCTAGACATCGTTGGAATTTTTATACTAAGATATTCATCGATTAATGTCCCTATATGAGTTCCCCATGAGTCATGATTTGGTGGAAAAGTACCTTCCTCACTGAAGTATTGATATAAATTAATACTATCTGATATATCACTCATATTACCAAGAAATGTTTGAAAATTTTCATCTTGAAATCTTTTTTCTTCATTATAAATATCAGTGATTTCCTGTGGTTCAAGAGCTCTATTATAAATTCTAATGTTATCAATTGCACCATTAAAATATTCAATTACCGGAACCTGCCTTCCTATAAAAGCATCGGATTTTCCAGTATCCCAGTCTATGGCTCTAGAATTTTTTAATTCTCCATCAAGATATACATTTCCCGTAGTTCCGTCATAGGAAGCACATAAATGTTGCCATTGTCCAATTCTTACCGAATCATTAATCCAAATATCCATACCATATCCAGTAACTCCTAAGTGATTTGAATTTTGACCAAGAGCAAAACTCTTCCCAATTCCAGACCTACTACGATCAGATGATCCATAACCAAAGACCCAATGATATCCAGAATTTGTGTTTGTTTTTAACCAAGAACAGACTGTTCTATCTGAATTTCCTATCGGCAAACCATCTACATTAATATTAACAAAATCATTCCCGTCAAAAATATATGACGTATCTGCTAAATTTTTAACACCATTAGTTGGGATTGGTTGGTTATTGGTTTCACTTGGCATAATTCCATTATTAGTTCCAATACTATCTAAGATATTTCCATCAAATGTCCAGTGGGCAATAGGATTCTCACTAGGAGTAATTACAGGGTCGTATTCGTCAGTATGCCTCCCTGTACAAATAGCAAAGACTTTAGCTAGATTTTCTTCTTCTGTAAACCCGGAATAATAGGGTCCTTTATTTTTTAAATTTGTTGGGTAATAATTACCTAGAGCACGATCGCCCGTATTTTCTATAATTCCTTTATTAAATAAAAAATTCATAATACCCAAATTATTTAATTCTTCTTCCAGGGTATTATTTTGATATTCTTTTGCTTCATCTGTATTACACGGGTAAGATAACTGATCCAATGAAACATTAGGACTAATTACTTGGCCATCTTTTAAATAATCTATTAAATCATTCGCAATTAAGGAATAAGTAGTTACTAGTTTTACTAACAAGGTTAAAACAGTTAGCAAGATAGTGGTATATAAATATTTATTTATTTTTATTTTAAGCATGATTATTTTATTAATAACATTCATACAATCCCTCTAGATTATCTTTATAATACTGGATCAAAGAACTAGAAATAGTAAAATCGATCCACATATCCCAGTCTATTGGACAAAATATATGTGCAGCATTATTACAAACCAATGTTAATTCTTCGTCAGCATACAAATAAGAAGCACTTTCGATAGATTCACTACAGTCAGATATGTAATTATCTTCAGATCTATCTAAATAAATTGAACCATGAATTTCATGAAATTTATCAATTATCGGCTGCAGTGAAGTATCATCAGTTCTAAACTTAACATGTCTCGGATCTCCTACTGTAGTAAGTCCATTTGACCAATCATAATGATCACTATGACTCGCAATACCTCCGTCTTTAGCTAGGTGTATATTAGCCAAATCATCAAAACCGATTAAATCAGAAATACACGCACCAAATGTGCTATTGCAAACATTGTATGGAGAATCAAAATATACAAATCCAACATTATCCCCAGATATTGGCAATTCATCTTTATAATTCCATAAGGCAACAGCTCCTGCAGAATGACCAGCAATAATTATAGAATAGTCATCTGGATTCCTAGATTCAACAGTAAAATAGTCTGAGACACTTTTAACTAGTTGCTCTCCATTTTCTTCTACATAACTCCAAATTAGATGGGTTTTAGGAACCCTAATTTTCATTACCTCGTAGAAATCACTTAAGCCAGATCCAAAATAATTATCAACTTTTGTTTCGGCATGAGTAATAAACCAATCACTTTGATTACTGTCCTCACTATTACTTGAGGCTCCCTCAATAAATACGAATAACACTTTCTTGTATCCACTACTAGATGTAATGCTTGAGGCTAATTGAGAATTTTCAGACTGGCTTATTATCTTATTTATTTTGATGAACAAGATAAATAGAGTAATTATCAGAACAATAAAAAAAGCTAATACTATATATCTATTTTTAGATAATACCATAACATTAATAAAAAGAAAGAAATTAAGAAAATTTCTGTATTTTTAATAACAGGAAATTGACCATTTGCAAATCATAATTAAAGAAAAAACTACCTAATACTGATCTTTAAAATATCTTAATTAATATAGAAACAAAAAACCCCATAAACTATCAGTTTATGGGGTTTTTTGTTTCTTACCGGTTATTAGTTGAAAAAACTATTATTTCAATTCAACTTTTGCACCAGCTTCTTCTAATTTAGCTTTGATTTCTTCAGCTTCTTCTTTTTTGACATTAACTTTAACGTCAGCTGG
>CAZKXE010000001.1:16164-33010 GCA_964556855.1 uncultured Candidatus Saccharibacteria bacterium | reverse complement strand
CAGCACAATATTCTGTTGGTTATGATATTTATAAAGATGAATCTATATTAAAATATTTGCAATACAGGTTTATGGAATTTACTGGTATTAGCTCATTTTAAATTTCCTCCCTTATAAGAAGTAAATTCAATATGTTATAATAAAAAAATCCAAGGGATGAATACTGAATATTATATAGATAAATATGTTGAAACTCCCACTAATAAAACGGGTAAATTTTCCGAGACTACTAGAGGTAATTTCAGTAGATGGGCTGCGCTTTTTATTTTGGTGATATTGATTGTGTCATTTAGTTCTTATATTTATATTAATTATGAAAATAATGGTAACTTGAATTTTGTTACTTTGAATCAATATGATCATAAAACTAATTTTGCATACAGTATGAATGCTTCACTGCAGGATAATGACTTTCTAATGCAAACCAAGAAAGATTTTATTAAAAATAACTCAAGTTTTTTGGAAGCTAATTTGGCAGATATGACCATTAAATATTATGAAAATGGCGTCCTTAAGTTAGAATTTCCAATCAGTCATAAAGGTCGTGAAGGTTCTTGGTGGGAAACTCCAGCCGGGCTTTATAAAATAAATTATAAAACTAAAAATCATTTTTCTTCTTTTGGAAATGTGAACATGCCTTATAGTTTACAGTTCCAAGGAAATTTCTTTATTCACGGACCAACTAGTTATCCTGACGGCACCTTAACAAGTTCAGATTTTTCAGGTGGTTGTATTAGGGTTGATCTTGATAATATGAAGAAAATTTTTGACGCAGTTGAAGTAGGGACCCCAGTTATTATTTTTGAAACTGAGTCAGCTACTAATTATTATTCTCCTGCTAATTATAAAACCAAAATTGACATTTCAGAGGACACTTCGTACATGATTGCCGATCTGGAAAATGACTTTGTTTTTGCTGCTAATAAATCTTCTAACATTAAATCAATTGCTTCTATCACAAAATTGATGACTGCCTTGATAGCCGTAGAGTATATTAATGTTGAAAAAGAAGTTTACATCAATGATTCAATGATTGTTAAAACAAGTCTACCTCGACTAAAAACTGGACAAAAAGTAAAAATATTAGATCTTTTGTCGGTCCTACTGATGGAGTCTTCTAACGAGGCCGCCATAGCGATTACCGCATCAATTGGATTTGATAATTTTGTGAGCTTCATGAACCAAAAAGCAGACGCAATTGGTTTAAAAAATACTGAATTTGCTGATACATCTGGGGTTCTATCTGGGAATACTTCAACTGTCACTGATTTGTTTTACTTATTGAAATATTTAATTAATAATAGGAGTTTCATTTTAAATATGACATTTGGAAATGAAAACCGGCTTGCATACGGGGACAGTAGTTTCAGTAATCTTAGAAATTTTAATGAGATTGAAGGTCTTGATTTAATTGCTGGAAAAACTGGTTTAACCACTGCTGCAGGAGACTGCATGATTGCAATCCTAGAATTGGAATTTAATTCACAAAAAAGACCTATTGCTGTAATAGTACTCGGTTCAAATGATGCTAAAAAAGATATCCAAAAATTAGTAAGTTATATAGAAAAAAATTACACAATCACTAATTAAGAACCTTGGGGAAAAGCATTAATTGAAAGACAAATTAATGTTAATATTTATCTAGTAATTAACAATTATAAACATTAACTTAAATTAAAATGAATTCAGAAAATATAAATCCATTGGATCAAAGTGTGCCAAATACTAATCCAGAACAATTTAATAATCAAATGCAGGGCGGTGATTTGAATAGTAACCCCACAAATGAATATCAACCAACAAATCAACCAAAAGGAAATAAAAAAGGCATGAAAATTATTATGTCAGTTCTAGCTGTACTAGTAGTTTCCATAGTTTCGGTTTTTGCTTTTCAACAATTAGTTTTAAATCAAAATGACCCAGTGACTATATTGAAGGAGTCAACACTTGCCACTTTTAAAAGGGCATCAGAGGGCAATTTTAAAACTGATATACTAATTGGAGTGACACAATCTGTAGCATCAAATCCTAATTCGAATATGGAAATCCAGCTGCCGATGAAAATTGCTGTTGGAAAATATATTGATGGACAACTTAGTAATTTAAGTTTCCAGGTTGGAAATATTGATTTAGCTCCGTTTTTCCTTTCCTTGGGAGCGCCAGCTGAAATGCTTCAGTCAACTAATAATAATTTAAATTTAGAGTTTATAGCTAATGATGAAGGTATATTTGCAAGAATAAATTCATTCCCAGAGGCGTTGAAAATGTTTATTCCTCTTCCTGACAAATTTTTGAATGAATGGATTTACGCAGAATCTGAATCAGCAATTGACACAGCCTCAATGTTTTCAGGTTTAGATGTCGAAAGTTACGTATCTGTAATGGGGGATGAAAACGCTGGTGAAAATAAAGAAAAATTAGAATACTCTATAGATAGATTCATGGCAGCTGTTTTTGATGAGGCAGAAGCTGAAATAAAATTATCTTCAAGCATGAATTCATACAACATTAATTACCAAGTATCACTAGCAGAATTTGCAAAGGCTATGAATTCAGCAGGAAAAGATGTTTCAGAGAAATATCCTGAATTTGCATTTACACCACAAAGTGAAGACATGGCAGGAACACTTAATATTGAATTCAGTGTTAATAAAAAGGATAAAGTAATGACTTCTTCAAATTATAGTGTATCAACTTCTGTTGAAGGAACTGATACAAAATTAAATATGACAATGACTAATGATTTTGAAAGTGAAGTAGAAATCGAAATACCAGAAAAGAACCTAAAAATAGAAGACCTAATGAAGGAATTATTTAGTCCAATGATGGCTGCAGGTTTAGCTAGTTAATTTTAAATTTAAGTAGGTTAGAAAGTAAGGATTAATTTTGCAATTCACATAAAAAGTTAAGCAGTAAAACCTAAACAAAAAACAGACACATAGTGTGTCTGTTTTTTAGGTTGCAAGTTAATGATTACCAAGTCATTCTTAACTTACCAGACATAACTTTTTCAATTGATCCAGAACTAGCAAACGAAATTAATCAATGCCGGGCCGATATCACTGTCCAAGGAGGGGACACTGAACCAGTTACCTGTATAATAGTAACAGAATCAGATCAAAATATATCATTAGGATCAGGAGTCATTATTGCTAACGGATTTGATCAATCAGTAAATGTTACTGCAGGAACCAGATATAGATTAGAATGTGATATCACTGATTCAATCTACGGGGAAATAATAAATCAAACAGGTTTATTGTCAGATAGATTATCGACGCTTTTTGATCGGTGTGTAGCTAATCCGAACCTTAGACAGAATTAAAATAAATAATTAAGAATTAAACTTGACTTCTGATAGTTATGGGTATATACTCATAATAACTAAGGCAAGGACCGGTCTGCTTTAGGATTATAAACATAATAATAAAAATTATGCCAAATTTAGACGGAACAGGTCCACAAGGAAAAGGGCCAAAAACAGGTAGAGGATTAGGAAATTGTAATTCTGTAAATGAATCGCAAAATTCTAACCAAGATCAGACTAATCAAGATAACGGAGGATTGAGAAAAAGAAGAGGCCAAGGATTAGGTCAGCGCGGTGGGAATGGTCTAGGTAGACAAAATAAAAATAACGGTTTAGGATTAGGAAGAGAATAAATTATGCCAAGACCAAGGTGTCAAAGAAAAATAGGTTTTAGAGCTAGGGCTAGTATGTTCAAGCCGATCGGCATTCCTGCAGTGAAGTTAGAAAAAATAATTCTAACTAAAGAAGAGGCAGAATCGTATCGACTGCGGTATTTATTGAATCTTGATCAAACAGAATCAGCCATTAAAATGGAAACATCCCAAAGCACTTTCCAAAGAATATTGACTTCAGCATCCAGAAAGATTGCTGACGCCTTAATTAACGGTAAAGCCTTGGTGATAAAAGAATAGTTTCTTTATAGAATACTAGAGTAATTCTCCTATCCAAAATTCCTAGTTAATCGCTAGGATTTTTGTTAATGAAAAACATTTTGAGCCCTTTGACCTTTTTCCAAAACGGTGTAATATTGTATTTATCTATGAATAAACAAAATCAGTTTAATTTTAACTTAAGTTATTTTTTTACTCGAGCAATTTCGAGGACTGATTTTTATTTTAAATCTAATTAAGTTTAAATTAAAAACCAGTCTTTGAAAAAAGACTGGTTTGTTCTTTATACTATGTCACAAAACAACGCAACACAAATAGAAAGGAGACCAGCGATGATTATTCAGATGAAACCTGGATTAGGTTTGGATCACGACAATGTACAGGCTGTTTCAAAAAAGGCTTTACAATGGAAAGTGATTCCAGAATCAGAAATGATTCAAGGCACTGAATATAATATTGTCAGTATCCGCCTTTATGATGGAGAAAACAAAAGCAATATTATTCCAGAGCATGTCTTTGAAGTGATGGATGGTGTGGCCGAGGTGACTCGGATTACGCCACCGGAAATTTCGTTGGCGCACTCGGATTCAAACGAAGCAAAGGTGATTGATTTGACCAAAGAAATTAAAATCAGTCACAATTTGCCGACTCGTTTAGTGATCGGTCCTTGCACAGTTGATAAAAACATCGACGCAATCGTGGAAAATCTTGCCGGTTTAGGGGTCAAGATGATTCGCGGTGGCTGTTGGAAACCGAGATCTTCGCCATATTCCTTTCCTGGACATGGCGAGAAAGCGGTTCACTGGTTGCTTGAAGCTGCCAAAAAGCACAACATGGAATGTGTTTGGCTCGAGGTGATGGAAAGTAGTCACATTGAAATTATCAAGACAGCTTGCAAAACAATCGGCTATACTGGCCGGGTAGTTCTGTGGGTTGGTGCACGAACCAAAAGTTCGATCCTGTTACGTTCCTTAGGTGCTCAAAAGGATTTTCCTGTAATGTTGAAACACAGCCTGTCTGATGATGGGCCAGAAAAATTCATTGCGGATACCCAATGGGTGGTTAACGGTCCGGTAAAATTCGACGATGACGGGCAGATGATCGAGAAAGAAAGCAATAATGCTGGAAATCATGATCTGATGCTTTGTCTTCGGGGGACTAATGGCGCTGTGAATCCTTGGCGTTTCCGTCCCAATTGGGATTGGACTGAATATATCAAGAAAAATTGGTGGACACCTGTAGTGATTGACCCGTCTCATGCTGCAGGAACCAACAAGGATGACTTGGTATTGACCAGTGTGAAAACCGCCCTGATTCATAAACCATCAGTCCTTTTGGTTGAAGGTGGTTATTCAGAGAAAAATGAATACCGCGGTTTATGTGACGCAGATCAATCCTTAGTGATTGAAAAAATCCCAGAATTAATTGAAATGATCAAGGTTCATAATAAGAAACATTATGGAATCGAGACATTTTAACTGATTTAAATGGATTTTAGACAGGCTCTCACCCGAGAGTCTGTTTTTTATTGTAAGCCAATTAATTTTAGCAACCCAATTTTCTCTTCAGGGTCAATTTTTCTACTAGTACCTTTCGGTAAATTATTTAGTCTTAGATTCATAATCCGAGTCCTTTTTAATTGCTTAACCTGATAACCCAAGGCTACAGTCATTCTTCTAATTTGATGTTTTTTTCCTTCTGTTAAAATGATTCGAAAACTTCTAGGTCCTATAACTATGCACTTTGATGGTTTGGTAATATAGCCTTCTATTTTGACACCCTTAGACATTTTTCTTGCAAATGATTCCTTTAAATCCTTATCAACCTTAACTATGTATTCTTTTTCGTGTTCATATTTAGGATTCAACATTTTATCTATTATCCTCCCATCGTTAGTCAGTAACATTAAGCCTTCTGAATCCTTATCTAATCGTCCAACAGGAGATAATTTTTTATATTTAATATTTTTGAAAAAGTCCTCTACAGCCTTCTCATTATTTTGTGGATTATGAGAAACAACACCAACTGGTTTGTTAAATACGTAATATTCGTAGTTTTGAGCTATCTGCTTTACAGTATTATCAACCTCCACATTATCACCAGAATTAATTTTCTGACCAAGAACTGCTTTCTTTCCGTTAACTTTGATATGACCTTTCTCAATAAGCTCGTCGGCTTTTCTTCGTGAACAGATATTTTTAAGATATAAGTATCTATTTATTCTGATAGGGTAAGTAATTTGTTCGTTCATAATCTTTATTGTTTATCTTATATTAATATAACAATATTGACAAAAAGTCAAATAAATGTAGTATATTGAACAGAATTCGAACCTTGACAACTAACAATTCAAAGCATGAAAGGAGCTATGAAAACTCATTACGAAGTTCTAGGAGTCAAATTTGATTCCACTCAGAATGAAATAAAGAAGGCTTTTCGTGAGCTTTCCTTTAAATTTCATCCTGATACTGGCGAAGAGCCTGATTCTGATTCTTTTAGTAAGATAACTGAAGCCTTCAAGGTTTTAGGCAATCCTCAAAAAAGAGCAGATTATGATGAACAGATGTCAAAAAATCCAATCGAGGATTTAGAACAAGAAACCATGGAAATTACAGAAGAGTATTTTTCTCAATTGTGATTTCCTAATAACAAAAAAGGAGGGTGTATGTCACCAGTAGAATTAGCTTCTATTACAGAGGCAACCGAGGATTTTAATGAGCAAATTCACTCATTTTTCCTACGGTCCCCGACAGACCATGAGGGTCTTGCGGGTCTTGATAGTCACCGGAAACAGGTTTTCGGTGATCTGTCGAAACAATTCAGTCTTTATACTGATTTGATTTCAAGCTATCCAGCCTACGGAGCCACGGCTTTTGTTGGGATGGTCAAGTTTGAAGAAAAAGTCGATGAGGTATTTGAATCAATTTTGAAAGACGGATCTCTTTTAATGGATCATTCCTTGGAAGATTTTCGCCCGCATATCAAGATTGAAGCAGGAGCTGTTGATTTGGCTCGCCAGATTATTAGCCTCGATGAGAACATTTTCATGATGATCGCAATTTTATTGTGGTCTGCTAACAAACAAATCCCAGCATTACAAAAGTTGGGGAAAAAAGGAGGAACAGAGGATGAGTGAAGAAGCATTAGTAAAGAGCGCTCTGAGAAGAGGCGCGACGGCTACAGAGGACGCACTGAGCGTTGTAGCCGAAAATGGAGGCGACCTGGCCGTCGAAAAAATCGTACAGGATATGACACCTGGCGAATTGATGACGGTGGTTGGTGATTTCGACATGACCAAACCTTCGGTTGTGTCGCACCATCTGACTACGAATCAGTTTCTTTCAGTTGTTGATCGGATCGGCCTGTTTCTATCAGAAATAGGTGATGAGGATTTCGATCTGAGAATGATTAAATCTAGGATTGAATCAATTTTGGTCCCAGCACTTGCGATGGGTCGTGATGTTTTTTATCATGATCGGCTGGAGTTCTTATTAGACTACAACGGAGGAATTGGCCTTTTAGCTCTGTTGGCAATTGACCAGCAGGACTACGAGAAGTTTGTTGCTGATCCAGAAAAAGCTATGGCTTGGCATGGAACCTGGCAAGAAATCTTCGCAGAAGTCGCATACAATTTTCCACAAAAATATCAACTCCTCATTGAAACTATCGAAAGTATCAATGATGAGCCAGGACACTCTGAAGACGATGATGTTCGACAGGATAAAATTGTGGAAATAATCAATTCTTTGGTCTATAAAGCCAGGGATTTGATGAGTACGGAAAAACCGGACAAATCGGAGGCTCTGGTCTTTGTTGATCTGTAGAAAGGATCGGTCAACTTTGTGACCAGCTCATTTTCTTTGGAAAATGAGCTGGTCAGCAATACCAACAAAAGGAGATAAGATGCAAATGAACAAAATTGGCAGTGAAATGCCAATTACCAATGCTCTTTCTTTTTATCTCTCTAAAAACAGGGGTAAAAAGGAAGTATTAATGGTTGAGTACCGAAATCTCTTGGAGGAATTTTTATTAAAATTTTCACTCCTAATTGATTCGGGAACAATCAGAGGTGCTGCGGAAACCCTGAAAGGAATTTTGAGCCTTGGTTTACTAATTATAACCAAGGGGTCACAGGACCACGATCGGGTTTCCAAAGCAATTAGTAGACACGGTTTAACCGGTTTAGTAAAGGCTGCCATTGTTGCGACACAGGAATATTCCGAAAAATACCATGATTCTCTTAGTGAAAACCTGAAGAGTCTTGGTCTAGGAGTGACTGTAGAGAAAACAAGGGTTAGAGAAGTTCTGATGAAATATGCTAATTCAAAAACCAATGGTATTTGGAGAGGCTATCATCAGTATATTTTTGACCTAAAGGTGGCTAATAATGAATTACTGCATATTGGGCTGGCTGACTGGCTAAAACAATATTGTCGTGATTCGGCTGAGTCAAAGAAGGCTGGTTACACTAACCCAGAGATTGCAAAGTACCTTTTGCCGGACGAGCTTGTTAATATCGTTCTGTTTAGAGTAGCTTTCAATAAGAAGCCAAGTATTACGATAAGCCGAGAAGGTGTAAGTGATATTTGCTCTAAATACAAGGGCAAGAAAAGTGACCAGCAGATTAGAAGTCGTTTAATTAATTTTCTATCTAAAGTTCCAGAAAAACTTAGAGGTTCAGTTAATATTGACGATTTCTGTAATTACTATGTAGAACCAATCCTAAGGGAAGGAAACGCATCACATGTAAAAGAATTGTTAGTTTTTGAAATATAACCACCCCAAGATATTGGGGTGGTTTTTCTTTATTTTATTCCCTAATTTGTTATTATAAAAAGTTTAAAGGCCAATGTAGCTCAGTAGGTAGAGCACGCCCATGGTAAGGGCGAGGTCACCGGTTCAATCCCGGTCATTGGCTCAATTTTTTTAAAGCCGTAATTTAATCCTTACTAAATTAGTTTTCAAATATTTATATAACACTATTTTTATTGACAATTCTTAATTTTAATGTAACAATATATAAAATTCCGACTGTCGGAAAAGTACATTTTTTAAAAAGGAAAGGAAATAATGGTTAAGAAAAAACTGAGTTTTTTTCAAGAAGTAATAAATAGCCTGAAAAAACAAAATAACCGTCTTGACGGTAGAACCTTAAAAAGGTTCATTGGTGGTCAGGTAAAGATTTTTTACCCAACCACCAAAGACTGTTTACTAGGTAATATCAATGATATTATCCTAGAGTCTGGTTGTCTGCAGGTTTCTTGTAAATGGATTGCCCACAAGCAACGCCGAGGAAGAGTCTGGAATTTTGACAAAAAAAGGTCAGAGATAGGGCTTCTAAACGTCAGGCTTAAGCCGGGGTGGGAAAAAGACTGGGATACTACAGATAGTGGTTATCTCCTGATCAGTGGCGTAGAGGGGAATATGCTACTGACTCCAGAAGATTCAGAATTTGCTTCTGAATCAGAGATTGTAAATTTATTTTGTTAACGATTAAAAACGGAAACCGCTAGCACGCTAGCGGTTTTTTTTTATTTGTATTAAGATATTAATTAACATGATTGAAAGTCCTAAAAATAATAAAGATAAAATAAAAATTGAAATTGACCAGATTGAGCAGGATATGATGAGCCCTAATTTTTGGGAAGATAAAATTTTAGCTCAAGGAAAAATTAAAAAATTGAGCACTCTAAAATCAGAGCTAGCTGGATTTGGAAAATATGATTCAGGAAATGCTGTGGTCACGATTTTCTCTGGCGCAGGCGGAGATGATGCCGAGGATTGGTCAAGGATGCTTCTAGATATGTATCTAAAATTTGCGGATCGAAAAAATTTCAAAATTAATTTTATTGATGAAAACCAAAATCCTAATGGCGGATACCGTTCTGTAACTTTTGAAATAATCGGAAAAAATGTTTATAAAATTTTAAAAAATGAATCTGGAGTACATCGACTAGTTAGAATATCCCCCTTTAATTCTAATGGGAAAAGACAAACATCGTTTTCAATGGTCGAGGTCGTTCCGCAATTTGATAAAACAGATCAATCTATCTCATTGAATGAAGAAGACTTAGAAATTGAGTATACAAAATCTTCTGGACCAGGTGGTCAAAATGTTAACAAACGGGAAACTGCGGTCCGAATTATTCATAAACCAACTAATCTATCCGTACTTTCTTGTAACCAAAGAAGCCAAATTCAAAATAAGGAAAAAGCCCTTGAAATTTTAAAAGGAAAAATTTACCTTTTAAAGCAAAAACAGCAATCTGAAAATCAATCAGATTTAGCAATTTCCAAAAATACAGATGCAACATGGGGAAGCCAGATCAGGTCCTATGTTTTACATCCTTACAAATTAGTCAAAGATCATCGTAACGAAGTTGAAACCAGTAATGTTGATGCTGTTTTAAATGGAGATTTAGATATATTTATTAATTAAAATCCAGAGAAATAGTATAATAATTAAAACATTAATTTTGTGGAATTCAATGATTATCAATCAGGACAAAATAGTGTATTATAGAGAGGTATGATTTATTTTGATAATGTAACAAAGGTCTACGAAGATGGCACCGTAGCTTTGAAAAACATTGATTTAAAAATTAAAGCAAATGAATTTATTACTATTGTCGGGCATTCCGGTGCAGGTAAAACTACTTTAATTAAAATGCTTTTAGCAGAAGAAGAATTGACTGATGGCTCAATTTATTTTGAGTCTAATGATATTTCTAGGTTAAATAAAAGGGCAATCAAAAAGTTAAGAAGACGCATCGGAACTATTTTTCAGGATTTTAGACTTTTACCTCACAAAACTGTTTATGAAAACATTGCTTTTGCTATGGAGGCGGCAGGTTATTTGGATGAGGAAATCGAATCTGACGTACCCCATGTTTTAGAATTAGTTGGTCTGTATAAAAAAGCTTTTAATTTCCCAAAAGAATTATCTGGCGGAGAAAAACAAAGAGTAGCGATTGCTCGGGCAATTGTAACGCAACCACATGTGATTGTTGCCGATGAGCCAACTGGTAACCTAGATCCAGAAAATACATATGAAATTGTAGAAATTTTAAAAAAAATTAATGATTTAGGTACAACTGTTATTTTGACTACACATAATTCAGGAATCGTTAAAGAATTAGGGCGAAGGGTTATTGTTATGGAAGAAGGTGAAATTTTGCAGGATACGATTATGGAAGGGAAGGTTTAATTTTTATTAGTAAGGATTTAATAAAGCATTAAAAAATGATTTTAGTAAACATAAAAAGAATATTAAAAACAGGTTTCATAAATTTTTGGAGAAATGGGGTAGTCTCATTGTCGGCTGTTTTGGTTATGTCAATCACGTTATTGATTGTTTCATCTGTTATTTTTACCACTGCTCTTTTGGAGCATACACTAGATGAATTAAAAGCAAAAGTTGATGTTAATATTTCTATGATTCCTTCAGTTTTTGAAGAAGATATTTTTGATTTACAAAAGAATCTAGAATCATTACCAGAAGTAGAGTCTGTAACATATATAAGCCGTGAAGAAGTTTTAGAAAATTACGAACAAAGACATGCAGAAGATCAAAAAATTCTGGCAGCTCTCGACGAACTTGACGACAATCCGTTTGGAGCAAATCTAAATATAATTGCTCAGAGTCCAGATCTATATGAAAATATTCAACTATTCCTTGATGAAAATTATCCAGTTGATACTAATACATCTATTATTGATGATGTGAATTTCTTTGAAAAGAAAATGGCTATCGATAGACTTAATTCTGTTATTCAAGCAGGAGAGAGATTTGGAATTATTATTACTTTTATTTTTATTTTACTGTCAATTTTAATTACGCTAAATACTATTCGACTTGCAATTTTTATCTCAAAAGACGAAATCAAAGTTATGAATTTAGTTGGAGCAGACAGTGCCTATATTAGCGGGCCTTTTATTGTTACGGGTGCAATCTATGGAATCTTCTCAGCAATTTTAGTTTTGGTTTTGCTATATCCAATTTCATATTGGGTCGGACCGAATATAGCTAGTATTTTCTTTGACATGAATATCTTTAATTATTACCTAGATAATTTCTGGAGAATGCTCGGTATTATTTTCTTCTCTGGAATTTTGATTGGTTCAGTCTCTAGCTTTTTAGCAATTAGTCGATATTTGAAAAAATAGTTTGAATATCATTTTTATTAATAATAATTTTATTTAGAAATGACGAATAGAAAAAGAACCACAAGGAGAAATCGTAAATATATATTTGTAGTCGGTGGAGTTATGTCTGGAGTCGGTAAGGGTATCACTACTGCTTCTATCGGTAGGATATTGAAATCAATGGGTTATAAAGTGTGTTTATCAAAAGTTGATCCATATTTAAATGTTGATGCTGGGACAATGAACCCAACAGAACATGGTGAAGTTTTTGTGATGGACTCGGGTCTTGAAACAGATCAAGATATGGGAAACTATGAAAGATTCCTAGATATTGATTTAAAATCAACTGACTATATGACTAGTGGGATGATTTACCGCGATGTTATAAATAAAGAAAGAAACCTTGGTTTCAAAGGAAGATGTGTAGAAGCAATTCCAGACATTAGGGATGAAATAGTCAAAAGATACAAAAAAACAGCCAACGATAATGATGCAGAAATTTCTATTATTGAAATTGGGGGAACAGTTGGTGATTACCAAAACATCATGTTTTTGGAAGCTGCGCGTGTTTTAAAAGTCCATAACCCAGAAGACGTTATGTTTATTATGGTCTCCTATCTACCTATTCCACAAAAATTAGGAGAAATGAAGACTCGTCCAACTCAAAATGCTGTTCGTCAATTGAATTCATATGGAATACATGCAAATTTTATAATTGCGAGAAGTGAAATCCCGCTTGATGTTAAAAGAAAAGATAAGCTAGCTGTAACATGTAATATTCCAAAAGGAAATGTTATTTCTGCTCCGGACATAGACAGTATTTATGATGTTCCTCTAAATTTTGAAAAAGATCATATTGGAAAAATGCTGACAAAACATTTAATGTTACCGGTACGAAACCCAAATTTAAAAGATTGGCAGAAATTTGTACATGATAAAGAAAAAAGCAAGAACGGTGCAAAAATTAAAATTGCTGTTGTTGGTAAATATTTTGATACTGGTGAATTCGTTCTATCAGATGCTTACTTGTCTGTGATTGAGGCTATTAAATATTCTTCGTATAAATTCGGAGCTGATCCCGAATTGACCTGGATAAATTCTAAAAAATATGACAAGAACCCTAAATTAGTTTCGGAGCTAAAGCAATACGATGGAGTTATTGTTCCGGGAGGTTTTGGAGAAAAAGGAATTGAGGGGAAAATTGCTGTTATTAAATATGTTAGAGAAAACAAAATTCCGTATTTAGGTTTATGTTATGGTATGCAATTATTAGTTATTGAATATGCTAGAAATGTATTATGTTTAAAAAATGCCAATACTAAAGAGATAAAGGACAGCGGAGATTTAGTAATTGATATTATGCCAAGTCAAGCTCTTAAATTAAGACAAAAAGATTACGGCGGATCAATGAGGCTTGGTTCTTATCCAGCTATTATAAAACCGGGGACAGTTGCCTATAAAGCATATGAGAAAAAAGAAATTACAGAAAGACATAGACATAGATACGAAGTAAGTCCTGATTACGTTGAGCCCTTAACCAAAGGAGGCCTGATTTTTTCTGGTACATCTCCAGATGGTAAATTAATGGAAATAGCAGAAATTAATCAAAAAGATCACCCGTTTATGCTTGGGTCACAATTCCATCCCGAATTCAAAGCACGACCATTGTCACCGCATCCTTTATTTAATCAATTTATTAAAACCATAATTAGTTTGAAAAAATAATTTTTAGTGTAAATAACATTTAATTTCAAAATTGGTATAATAAATACATATTAAAAATTAAAATGATAAACGACTTTCAAGCAATTCTTAAATTTCCAAAAAAGTTTTTATGGGGAGCGGCTACCGCTTCCTATCAAGTCGAGGGAGAAATAAAAAATAATGATTGGTATTTCGAGTCTCTAAAGAATAGTAGCAGGATACCAATGGTTGATAACCGAATTAACCATTATGAAAAATTCCGAGCAGATTTCAAATTAGCTGCTGATTTGAATCAAAATTGCCAAAGAATTTCAATAGAGTGGGCTAGAATTGAACCAGTAGAAAATCAATTTGACGATGAAGAAATAGAACACTATCGGCAAGTTATTAGAGAAATAAAAAACAACAGAATGGAACCATTTGTGACTCTTTGGCATTTTACTTTACCTGACTGGTTTTATAAAAAAGGAGGATTTGCCAATAAAAATGCGCCATTAATATTTGAAAATTATTGCAGTTATGTGTTAAGTAAATTAGGGAAAGAAGCTAAATTCTGGGAAACAATTAATGAACCAAATGTTTGGGCTTCAAATGGATATTTACGCGGAATTTGGCCACCATTTAAGCATAATCCTTTAACTTATTTTCGGGTTCTGAAAAATCTAGCAAAATCCCATAATTTGGTTTATTGGGAAAATAAAAGAAAATATAATATTAATATTGGAGTGGCAAAAGATAATATTAATTTTAGATCAGATATTTTCCCTTGGAGTAAAATAATTTGTTATTTTACTAGTTATTTTTGGAATCATTATTTTTTAAAAAAGGTTTCAGATCAACTAGATCATATTGGATTGAATTATTACTTCGATTCGTTTATAGGTAAAAAACCAAAATGGTATAAAAATTTACCAAAAAATGATATGGGATGGACCCTGTCTCCAGAAGGAATTTTCCATGTTCTACGTGATTTAAAAAAATATAATAAGCCTATTTATATAACAGAAGCAGGTCTAGCAGATAGTCAGGATCGATATAGGGAAAAATACATTCAAGATTTGTTGATCCAGGTCCATAAAGCTATTCTTTTTGATATTGACGTTAGAGGCTTTATGCATTGGTCTTTACTGGACAATTTTGAATGGGCACAGGGATATGATAAAAAATTTGGTTTAGTTGAAATTAAAGTAGACGGTGAAAGGAAACCTAGGCAGTCGGCCTATTTTTATGCCAATATTTGCCGACATAACAAATTAAAGATAAAATAAATTTATGAATACCTGGATACTGCTAGCAGTTGCAGCACAAATCATTTTTGCCATAGCAACGATTTTTGATAAAGCAGTTGTCACATCAAAAAAAATTCTTCATCCTTTTTCATATGCTTTTTATGTCTGTATATTGTCAGCACTTTCTATTGTGGTTTTCTTTCTGGATTGGCTACCATTACCTATGGGGATCGAAACCCCAAGTGTTACTGATTTATTTTTTCCTACCTGGCAAATTATTTTGTTTAGTCTTTTGGTCGGTTACATATTTTTTATAGCCCTAGTTAATCTGTATGAGGCGCTTTCAAAATCAGACGCATCTGATGTTTCTCCTGTAGTTGCGTCTTTTGGCGCCCTAAGCACCTTATCTTTAGAATTTTATCTATTAAATGCAAGATATAGTCTCCTTACTATTTTCGGGATATTACTTTTGGTTTTCGGTACATTTCTTATTTCTAATTTGAGATTAAAGAAAGAGGTTATTTTTCATACTGTTGTATCAGGAATTGCCTTTGGTGCCTACTATACGCTTATAAAATACATATTTATATTAACTAATTTCGATACTGGATTTTTATACACGAGATTGGGGATAGCAATAGCAGCCCTATCTATAATTATACTACCACCATATCGACGCAGAATTTTTAGAAAATTAAATAATGACAAAGGAAATACAAAAAAAGCTGTTTACTATATAATGGCAATTAAAATTATTTCAGGTATAGCAAGTTTGATGACTTTAAAATCTATACAGATGGGAAGTGCTGCAGTAGTTCAGGCATTATCCGGAGTTCAGTTTATGGTGCTAGTGCTTTTCTCAATACTCTTGGGAGGAAAAACCCCTGATTTTTTTGGGGAAAATGAAAATAATTATTGGTTAATTGCTCATAAAATCTTGGCTTCTATTATTATCTCATTCGGATTATATCTAATATTTCTTTAAACCAATACTATAGAAATAAAATTTAAATATACTGTGCTTATTTTTTCCAAAAATCGTACACTAATGATATAATTTTAATAAATGATATTTTCATATATTAAAAAAATTTTAAAGATTACAGCAATATTTGCGCTTCTTTTTCTATTCTTTGGAATCATTCTGTTCCAGGTTTTTTCATATAGAATAAAGCCGGAAAAAATTAAATACGGTGTTTCGTTTAATGTTCCGTATGCTCTGGAACTTGGGCTAGACTGGCAACAGGCTTATATTAGTATTTTAGAAGAACTTGGTGTTAAAAGAATTCGTCTGGGAGCCCACTGGCCATTAGTAGAACCAGAAAAAGATAGTTATGATTTTACATATTTAGATTTTCAGTTAAATGAAGCCAGGGAAAGAAAGGTCGATGTAATTTTGGCTATTGGTCGGAGAGTACCACGCTGGCCAGAATGTCATGTCCCAGACTGGGCCCAGGATTTTACAGAAGATCAACAACAGGCAGAAATCAGAGAATACTTGAAATTAATTGTAGAGAGGTATAAAGATTATGATAATTTAATTTATTGGCAGATTGAAAATGAACCTTTTTTAGAAATGTTTGCCTACGAGCACTGTGGAGATCTAGATGTTGAATTTTTAGAGGAAGAGATAAGTATTGTTAAGAATTTAAACCCAGAAAGGAAAATTTTAATTACTGATAGTGGTAATATGGGTGGATGGAAGGATGCTTATTCTAGAGGAGATTTATTCGGAACAAGTGTTTATGTTTACTTCTGGAATCCTTTTATTGGAAAATTTAGATCTATTTTGCCACCATCATTTTATAGTTTAAAGGATAATTATATGGAGTTCCTTTATGGACATAAAA
>CAZKXE010000001.1:0-16154 GCA_964556855.1 uncultured Candidatus Saccharibacteria bacterium | reverse complement strand
CCTTGGAACCTTGGTTAATTCAACCTATTGTAAAAGCTCCTTTAAAAGACCAGTTTGATATGATGGACCTAGAAAGAATGAAAAAAATTTTAAAATATGGAGAAAATACTAGATACGAAGAACAGTATTTATGGGGAGCCGAATGGTGGTATTGGTTAAAAGTCAAACATGGTATGCCAGAAATTTGGAATTTTACAAAGCAATTATTTAAATAAAATTAACATTATGTACTTTTCATGTGATATTGGGGGGACTAAAACTAGGATAGCGAAATCATTAGATTGTTTAAATTTTGATGAACCAATTATTTTTGATACACCTGCAAATCCAATTGATGGTCTAGAAATAATTATAAAACAAATTCGTGCTATGGCTCAAAATTTGGAAATAACCGCAATGTCGGTTGGAATTGCGGGCGTTTTAAGCCATGATCATTCATGCCTAATAAAATCTCCCCATCTTTCTGCCTGGGAAAAAATTCCAATTAAGGATAAGCTAGAAAAGGAATTATATACAAAAGTTCATCTTGAAAACGACACTGATATAGTAGGGCTTGGTGAGTATTTTCATGGGGCTGGTAGGGGATATGGAACATGTGTTTATATAACTATTAGTACTGGTGTGGGCGGTGCAAAAATTAATAATGGTAAATTTGAGAAAAATAAATATGGCTTCGAGCCGGGTTTTATGATTTTGAATAATGAAACATTTCAAAATTGGGAAGACTTATCATCGGGAACTGCTATTCAGAAAAAATTCAATCAAGAACCCAAACAAGTGGCTCAAACAGAAAACTGGGTTAAAATAGAAAGTGACATTGCTGTTGGGCTCCATAATATTATAATAGCCTGGTCACCAGATGTTTTAGTAATAGGTGGTGGAATGTCAAAGGATCTCGACGCAGAGAGAATGAATAATAAAATTAAATCATTAATGAAAATCCACCCAACTTTGCCAGACATTAAAATTGCCGAATTGGGTTCAGTTGGTGGAATTTACGGGGGATTTGCTTTCCTAAAAAAATATTATAGTATTTAAAGCGTATTGAATGAGTATTAAGGAAGGTCAACTTTTGACCTTAAAATTACCGGATCGTCTAATGGTAGGACAACTGGTTCTGGTCCAGTTAATCTTGGTTCGAGTCCAGGTCCGGTAGCAATTAAGTTCTAGATTTGTTAATAAAATAAAATCGGCTTTATTTCAATATGTTATAATAAAAAAATGAAAAAATTCCTAAATATATTCTTTGTATCACTAGGCGTTATCTTTTTTATTATTATTTTATTAAGTATTTATTTTTATGTTGCTGATCCATTAAATTTAAAACCGTTATTATTTGGTAGCCAGGTTGAGATAAAATCTGGGAACACCACAACAGGATCAGTCACCAATGATCATCCACTTTTAAATGATTCACAACAAGCTGCTTTGGAAAAAATTGGAATTGACCCAACGACAATTCCATCAAAATTCACTCCCGAACAAGAGGCATGTTTTAAAACTAAATTAGGAGATGATCGTGTTGCAGAAATAATGGCTGGAGATTCACCTAGTCTAACAGAATTTTTGCGAGCCAAAGATTGTATATAGAAATACTATTTCCCCAAAATAGATGTCGGCATTCTTTCATGTTATAAAATCTAATACTATTTGTAATTTTTTGTTATAATTAAATCATGTTAAAAATTTTATCAGGTACAATTATTATTGTTTCGACAATTGTTTTTATTATTGTTGTTATTGGAATTAGATCTGGCAAGGAAGTTAACGCAGAACTGATTGTAAAACTGCCTTATGATAGGTCTTATGTTTATGAAATTTTTACGGATATAGAAAATTACCCACAGAATAAAAGGGGTATAAAAACTCTTGAAATTCTAGAAAAGGATGACAGACAAATTATGAAATGGAGGGAAAATTACGAAAATGGAAGTTGGAGAGAATATGAATTAATTGGGAAAATTAAAAATAGTACTTTTGACTATAAAATTTACGATAGCTCGTCTGATTACACAACAGAATTCACTGCTACTTTTACTCAAGGTGATCAGTTTTCCGAAATAAAAATGACTGAAAATGGGATAATCCCAAATATTTTTAAAAGAGGGATTAGAAAAGTTCTATTAGATGATTTTTATTTGAAAAGTGAAGCTAAATGGTTAAGGGTTGCTATTTTGGACGAACAAATTAAAAGAGAATAAAATAATGAAAAATTTAAAATTAGCTTTTCAGATTTTTAATAATACCTTGTTGGCAGTCGGTATTTTTATTATCTCTCTTTATTCTGTACCAGTAATGCAAAAATTTTGGGAAGATTCAGGTATTATTGATACAGCCTACGATCTGATTGTTAAAGAAAATGATTACAAGAAATACGCAGTTATTGGTGATGTCAAACTAAATATTTCTATTGCAGATTCAGATACAGATAGAATTAAAGGTTTATCCGGGACTAAAAGCCTTGATTTTAATGAAGGTATGTTTTTTATTTTTGACAAAGTAGATAATCACGGAATCTGGATGAAGGATATGAATTTTCCTATTGATATTATCTGGTTTGATCAAACAAAAAGGGTAGTTTATATAGAAGAAAATGTAACTCCTGAAACTTTCCCTAACGTTTTCAAGCCCAAAGTTAAAAGTAAATATATTTTAGAGGTTCCGGCCGGATTTGTTAAAAAAAACGGAATTAAAATTTACGATTGGATTAGTATTTTATAATTTTATTCTATTTGACCCTTGGTTTTCAAAATATAATAGAGCCCAACTTTACAGTTTTTTTATTTTGTTCTTAAGTTTATAAAACGGTAGTTATCCACAGCTTTTTATCTTATTAAAGGTTACAATATAGGTCCACTTTATTAATTCAGATAAATAAATATTTTTATGGCTATCAAAAAAGAAGATTCAAAAAAGATTATTAAAAAAAATATCTCCAAGAGTAAACCAAAAAAGAAAAAAATTAAGTCATTGGTTAAAAGAATTCAAAAAAGAGACGGATCCATTGCACCTTTTGATTTAGAAAAAATTATTCACGCCATCTACAAGGCTATGGTTACTTCAGAAGAAGGATCATTTGATGAGGCTGAAATGGTTGCACAGAGAGTGCAGGCAGAAATAGTTAGAATCTCAAAAACATTCAAGCATTTCATACCATCAGTTGAGGGTGTACAGGATATGGTTGAACAACAGTTAATTTTGTCTAATTATGTTAAAACCTCAAAACATTACATTCTCTATAGACAGGAAAGAGCCTTACTTCGTGAGCAAAAGAAAATTGTTATTCCCGAAAAAGTTAAAAAACTAGCCAGTGATAGTAAAAAATATTTTAGAAACCCTTTAGCTGAATTTGTATATTACAGATCTTATTCTCGTTGGATTCCAGATGAAAATCGTAGGGAAACATATATGGAAACAATTGGTAGATATATGGATTTTATGAAATCTGAATTGGGAAATAAACTCAAGGAATCAGAATATGAGGAAATTCGAAAAGGAATTTTGGAACAAGAAGCAATGCCTTCTATGAGATTGCTACAGTTTGCAGGAAAACCAGCTAAGGCCACAAATGTTTGTGCGTATAACTGTTCATTTATATCACCATCAGAAATAAAAGACTTTTCAGAAATAATGTATATTTCTATGTGCGGAACTGGAGTTGGTTTTTCAGTAGAAGAAAATAATGTTCAAAAATTACCTCAAATTAATCCACAAAAAGTTAATGCCAAAAAACATAAATTTATTGTTCCAGACAGTAAGGAAGGTTGG
The DNA here is from genome assembly GCA_964556855.1 of uncultured Candidatus Saccharibacteria bacterium. GTDB lineage: Bacteria > Patescibacteriota > Minisyncoccia > Phycocordibacterales > JAACPR01 > CAZKXE01. The sequence goes on along the minus strand of CAZKXE010000001.1, from coordinate 12,386 downwards.
GCTGACTCATTAAATTTTGGTCTAGAAAAATGGTACGGCGGTGAAGATGTTGAGTTTGATTATTCTGAATTGAGGCCAGAAGGTGCCCGGCTAAAAACTATGGGAGGAAAATCATCTGGGCCAGAACCACTAAGACAACTTCATGAATTTGCCAAAAGAAAAATTCTGTCTAGACAAAACAGAAGACTTTCAACTATAGATGTTCACGATATTTGTTGTATGATTGGGCAAATAGTAGTTGCTGGTGGTGTTAGAAGAAGCGCCATGATTTCATTGTCTGATTTAGACGACCAAAAAATGAGGGATGCTAAAAAGGGAGAATTCTGGAATACTGAAATGCAACGTTCAATGGCTAATAACTCGGCTGTTTATAATCAAAAACCAACCAATGAAGAGTTTTTGAAGGAATGGATATCATTGATAGAAAGTCAGTCTGGTGAAAGAGGAATTTTCAACCGGGGTTCTCTAAGGGATCAATTGCCAACTAGAAGGGTAGAATATCTTGGGTCAAAAATTGATGAATTAGGAACAAACCCATGTGGTGAAATTCTTTTGCAGTCAAAACAGTTTTGTAACCTAACAGAAGCTGTTGTAAGACCAGAAGATACTGAAAAAAGTTTACTGAGAAAAGTAAGGCTAGCAACAATTCTTGGGACATTTCAATCAACTTTAACTTATTTCCCATATCTATCAAAAGAATGGCAAAAAAACTGTGAAGCAGAAAGGTTACTTGGAGTATCTTTGACAGGTCAGTGGGATAATAAAATAGTTAGAAATCCTGCTTTATTAGAAAATTTGAAAAAAGAAGCTATAAAAGTTAATAAGCAATATGCTAAAAAATTCGGAATTGGTGCTTCAACTTGTATAACTACTACAAAGCCATCTGGGACAGCTTCACAGGTTGTAGACAGTGCTTCTGGAATGCATCCTCGTCATGCTCCGTTCTATATTAGAAGAGTTAGAATTGCTAAAACAGATGCTTTATTTAAAATGTTAAAAGACCAAGGGGTCCCATATCATCCAGAAGTCGGTTATACTGAAGAAACCGCATCAACATTTGTAATCGAATTCCCGGTTAAAGCACCTAAAAATGGAGTTTTCAAGGATCAAATAACTGCTATTGATCAATTAGAGCATTGGAAAATAGTAAAGAAACACTATGTTGAACATAATCCATCTGTAACAATTTCTGTTGGTGAAGATGAATGGATAAAAGTAGGAAACTGGGTTTATGAAAACTGGGATATTGTTGGAGGGCTATCATTCCTACCAAGATCAGAACACATATATCAACTTGCACCTTACGAAGAAATAGATGAGGCAAAATATAATGAAATGATAAAAAGGGTAGACCATATCGATTTCTCAAAGATACTAGCTTACGAAGCAACCGATGAAACTGATGTTAAAAAGGAATTAGCCTGCGCTGCTGGAGTTTGTGAAATAGATGATATCCCTGTTCAAGACAAATAATTTGTGATTTATTATTAATTTGATAACATTAAGTATTATGAAAGGATACAAAGAAAATATAGAAAAATTAACAGTAGAGAATAATAACTTTAGAAAAGTATTATATAGTGGGAAAAACCTACAACTAGTGTTAATGTCTTTAAAACCAGGAGAAGATATTGGAATGGAAATTCATCCAGAAAACGACCAGTTTTTTAGAATTGATGCAGGAGAAGGAAAAGCTGTTATAGATGGAAATGAATATGATCTAACAGATGGGGATGCTGTAGTGGTGCCAGCCGGGGCAGAACATGACATTATTAATACATCAGCTGACGCCGATTTGAAAATCTATACAATTTATGGCCCAGCTCATCATAAGGATCAGATTGTAAGGGCTACTAAAGAAGAGGCGGAAGCCAATGAGGCAGATTTTGACGGAGTAACTACAGAATAACGATTGTAAAAATTAATTACATGGTTGTTAGAAAACTCGTCAAAGTAGACGAGTTTTTGTTATAATAAATAAAATGTTTTTCAAAAAAAATAAAAAAGAAATAAATAAAATAAAGGAAGCGGAAGTATTTTCAAATAAAAAACCCAAAAGTCTGAAACCACTTTCTGGTTTTTTGGATTTATCACCAGATGACCAGGTGATATTTTCTAATTTAAAAAATGCGATATTAGAATCTTTTGAATTGGCAGGGTTTGCGCCTTTTGATATTCCTGTAGTAGAGAAAAAATCTGTACTACTTGCTAATGCTGGTGGAGATACAGCCAAAGAAATTTACGAAATTAATAGAGGTGACAAGGAATTAGCCCTAAGATTTGATCTAACTATTCCACTTGCTAAATATATTGCTAATAATTATAAAACAATACATTTTCCATTCAAAAGATATCAGATAGACAAGGTTTTTAGGGGCGAGAGAGCTCAAAAAGGGCGTTATAGGGAGTTTTATCAATGTGACGTGGATATTATCGGAAATGAGACATTATCGATTAAAAGCGACGCAGAAGTCATTAAAATCGTTAATGAAACCTTTAGCTCATTAAAACTAGCTGATTTTAAAATAAAAATTAACAATAAAAAAATTCTAGGCGGTTTCTTATCTAATCTTGATTTAAATAGCGGTACTACCGAGGCAGATATTCTTAGGTTAATTGATAAATGTGAAAAAATTACAGTAGAAGAATTTGAAAAATTATTGTCTGAAAAGAATCTATCGGAATCGCAAATTAATCAAATAATTGATTTCATTAATATTAGTAATGAAGAAAATAATTTATCAAATGAAAATATTTTAGGTGCTTTAGCTAATTTGGAAATTGAAAATGAAGAATTTCTAGAAGGCTTAAATGACATGAATAAATTAATTAATATCTTAAAAACCTTTAATCTTCCAGAAAAGAATTATTCTATCGATTTGAAAATCGCTAGAGGTTTTGATTATTACACGGGGACTGTTTTCGAGACATTCTTTAACGAGTATAAGGAATTTGGATCAATCTGTTCTGGTGGTAGATATGATAACCTAACTTCGGTATATTCGGATAAGGTTATTTGTCCTGGAGTAGGGGCTTCTATTGGTTTGACACGATTGTTTTCACAACTTAAGGAGGCTAATATGTTAGAGAATTTCAATAAAAGCAGCATAGATTTAATGGTTTTGCCTTTAACTGAAAATTTGGAACCAGTGTTCAATACTGTAGATACATTAAGAAAAAACAAATTAAAAGTTGAAATTTTTCTAGAGGAAAAAAGTCTGAAAAAGAAATTAAATTATGCTAATAAAAAAAATGTAAAATACGTTTTGTTTATTGGAGAGGATGAAATTTCTAATAACTTTTTCAAATTAAAAGACATGATCTCTGGTGAGGAATTTGAATTAAATAGCGACGAACTTATAAAATTTTTATTAAAAGATAAAGTCGAGCCGCGTGCATAATTGCAAATAGAAATTAAATCAACGCTTGACTTAATTTCAGACAAATAATATTTATAATGTATCTTTTAGTTTAATAAGATTGAACATGCTCACTAGGATTATTGTTCCTAGTATTAGGAAAATAGAATTTAAGTCTACGAACAACAACATAATAGAAACTCCGATTGGAGCGATTAGGTATGCAAGAGGACTATTAATTCTATATAAAGACAATATATCAATATCGTCAGCATCAATCTTTTTAAATAGGTGACTTTCTGACATTATTTCAACTGCGCTGGCACCGACTCTTGTTGTAAATAATAGTAACGCCCAAAACCAAAAATCAGAAATATCAAGCAGACCAACAAGTAATGTAGACAGACCCATAACCATTGTACCTATTATTAATATTTCTTTTTCACCCATAATTTTGTCAGCAATTCTACCAAAAGGAGCCTCTAGTAGAACAAATGGGATTAATGCAATACCCATAATCAATCCAATTTGCTTAATTGAAAAACCGATTTCAACTCGTAAAAATATTGGTGTGTAAATAACCATAATGGCGAAAAATAAATGTAATACGATATTTGTAATAAATATTTTTAGTAGGTTTTTATTCCGCATGACTTTTAAATAAGTTCCTAGTAGGTGACTTTTTTCATAAATTGCATCCTTGAAGTCACGAAGATATGTATAAGCAAATAGCATTACAATAGCTGTAAATGAAGCTCCCCAGATGTAAATTCTACCAGCGTTGCTTGGATCTGTGACTAGAAAACTGGCAATAACAGGACCAAAAACGAAAGCTAGATTTAAACATGTCATAAAAATTCCACGGATTCCGCCAGTTTCTTTGTTGTCAGAATATTTCTCTAGGAATATATCGAGATTAATGAATCCAATTCTTCTAACTATAAAACCAAGTATATAGGCTGTTATAAATACTGATGACCAGAAACTATTAACTTTCACCACAAGGCTTAGACTAAGAAGTAATAAAGAAACTATCTCAGTCGACAATACGATCATGAATGTTCTGTAGTTTCCAATTTTTTGAAGAAGTTGTTTATTAAATATTAAGCAAACAATCGTTATTAATGATGCGGCAGAAAAAATATACCCAACATAATTAGTTTTTATAAATTGCTCTAAAAAAATTGAGTTAATATATGATGCTGGTGTTAAGTGTAGGGTATATAAAAACACCGAAAGGTAGATTATTATTTTTGGATTGTTTTTGCTAAATACTTTGCTCTGTCTGATTTTTTTTCTAAAATTTAAAAAATTATCTAATTCCATATTGCTAGTTAAATTTATTTTTTTAATCATTAAATTATAACAAAAAGTAGCTTATTATAAAGCTACTTTTCAATTATAAATTAAATTTATTTATATTTTAAACCCCTAATAAAACAGGGATAACCAAAGGTTGTTTTGCGGTTTCTTGTAATAGGAATTTACTCATTTCATCACCCAATTTTTTCTTCATTTTGTCAAAATCGACTGGACCAGTATTTTTAGCCATGTAATCTTCTAGGATTTTTTTTGTTAAGAACCTACTTTTTCTTAGTAAATCTTGTGATTCACGAAGGTATACAAAACCTCTAGAAATAATATCTGGAGATTTTTTCAATTGCCCGGTTCTAGTGTTAAGACTAGCTACGACAACAAAAATTCCGGCTTCAGATAATAATTTTCTATCATCTAGAACAACGTTTTGAATGTCACTAACTGCAAAACCATCAACTGTAACTATTTCGTGCGGAACCTTCATTTCTAGCTTTTCAATTTTGGTTCCTTGTTCTCGTATCTCAATAATTGATCCGTTATCAGGTACTACGATATTTTCTTTTGGAACACCAATTGATTCTGCTAATTCTGCATGTAATTTTAACAAGTAATGATATCCATGAAGAGGTACGAAGAATTTGTAAGGAATTTGTTCATGAATCCATTGTAATTCACCTCTGTTACCGTGTCCCGACGCGTGAACATCTGAGTCTAAATAGGTAATAATCTTTGCTCCTGATCTGAATAATCTATCCTTCAAGTTTACTACAGACATATGGTTTGTGGGAATAATTGATGAAGAAAGTAAAACTGTATCAGTTTTTTTAAGCTGAATGTACTTATGATTTTTATTTGCCATTCGCATAAGAGCTGCAAATTCTTCACCCTGAGCCCCAGTAACTAACATAATTAATTTGTCTGGTGGAATATTTTCAACTTCAGAAATTGGCACAATACATTTCGTATCAATTAATTTCAAGTGCTTAACAATTTCCATATTAGTTTTCATGCTTCGTCCCTCGACGACTACTTTTTTACCATGTCTTTCTGCAGATTTAATTATTTCAAGAATTCTCTCTACCTGTGAAGCAAATGTCCCAATAATTAATCGACTGTGAGTATCCTTGATAATTTTATCAATATTTTTTACAACTAGGTTTTCTGAAATAGAAAATCCTGGTTTTTCGACAGAAGTAGAGTCCAAAGTTAAAAGTAGAACATTTCTGTCTTTAAATCTTTTATATTGTTGAACCTCTTCTTCGGTTGGAATACCGTCAACATTATCCACTCTCACGTCCTCGATAAATACAATATCACCATACGGTGTGTTAATGATTAACCCCATTGCATCAGGAATTGTGTGAGAAATAGGGAAAGTCTCTACCTTTATATTTCCAGCTGTGATTGTTTCGTTACCAGCTATTATTTTGATATCTGGTTTTGGTATATGAGGAAATTCCTCTGATTTCTTAGCAACCATAATAGCTCCAAATTGCCTTGTGTAAACTGGTGGATTACCTATTTTGTGTAGAACGTAGGGGATTCCTCCAATATGGTCAAGGTGACCATGAGTAATAAAAACTGCACGGACTTTTTCCTTGTTTTCTTCTAAATAAGTTGTGTTAGGAATAATATAATCAATACCAGGAGTTTCGTTTGGATCCTTGAATTGAAAACCTGCATCAATAACTATGATATCGTTCCCAATCTCGATAGCTGTCATATTTTTTCCAATTTCTTCAACACCTCCAAGTGGAATAAGTCTTACATTATCTCCAACTGATGGGATAGGAATATTTTTAGATTTTATTTTACCAACATCCTTGTTCATTCTTGTCTGTCGAATAGTGCTTCGCAAAGAAGGTTGTCTTTTAGCAATTCTTCTTTTTACATCAGCCAAACTTCGTTCTGGCTTAGGTCCTTGGTTTCTATTCTGAGTGTGCTGACTTCCAGTTGGTCTAGAATTATTTCTGTTGCCAGTAAAGCTACCAGGTCTACTATTTGTTCTGCCGTCAGAACTATTAGCAAATCTATTGGTTGTATTAGTTGGTCTATTATTTGAAAAGCTGCTGGGTCGTCTTTTAAAAGAAAAAGCACTACCAGTTTTTTGGTTGTCTCTGTTACCTTTATAATTACTATTTGTGTTATTCATTTTTATTTATTATTAATAATTTAACAAAAGTATTTAATCCAATTTTAGTTGAATTAAATGCTTTCACTAATTATTTTTATTGAAAATTGGCCAAATCTTGTCTGTCTCGACGTACCATTTGTAAATATTATTGAACCTTTCTTCTGAAGCAATTATATCCTCAATTTCTATACCAGTAATTTTTTTTGGTACCAAGTAAATAAAATCTGGGCTGTAAATAAAAATTGCCGGAATGTCTTTTTTAAATTCTTGATAAAATTTATTTAGTTCTGTTTTAAGTACTTCAGTATCCTCGGTATTTCTAATCGTTTCTAAAATATCATCAACCTTAATATTGGCATAATTAGTGATGTTTAAACCGGGGTCATTTCTTTGTGATGAATGCCAAAATGGGTAGAAATCAAAATATCTTCCGCTTGTTATTCCAAATAATAGAATCTCGAATTTTCTAGGCCTAATCACATTTGAATTTAAATCAGCAGTTTCAAAAATCTCAACATTTACTTCAGCTCCTAGCTCTCTCCAACTTTCAGCAACTATTTCAGCGATATTCTTTAATTCGGAAACATTGTTTGTAGCTATGCTCAAATTCAAGACTTCCTGACTGTTATTGTCCTCTAAAATAAATTTCCCGTCATCATTTTTTTCCCAGCCAGCTGCCTCGAGCACTCCCTTGGCTTTTTCGAGATTATATTCAGTTTTTGAAAAATTCTCTATGATCTCTGAAGGAATAGGGCTGTCCACCGCCTTGGCAAAACCAAAAAATACTTCGTCGATAATTTTATTTTTTGGGGTAGCTAATTCAAGAGCTTCTCTAACTTCGCTATTTTTTAAAACCGGATTTTGATTTTGGTTGAAAAATAATCCAAAGTTTCTAGGTAACGCTAATGTCAAAACTCTTTTACCAGATAGTTGTAGGTTCTTGGCAACTCCTGGGTCTATACTATGTATTGAATCAATTTTGCCATCCTGGTATTTTCTTATTAATTCTTCCTGGTTCTTCTCAAAAACAAAAATTATTTCATCTATAAAGGGACGTCCCAAGGTAAATTCTCTGAATGATTCTAGTTCATAAGATATCGGAATCCCAATTGAATCCTTTTTTATTTTTTTTATTTTATATGGACCAGATCCTACCGGTGTGATATTAAAATTAGTAAGAGTAAATTCATTAACATCTATTTGTGACCAAATATGTTTTGGCAAAATACCAAGAGTCATATTTTGAAGAAATGGCGCATAAGGTTTGTCTAATTTAAATAATATTTCCTGATCATTAATTTTTTCAATTAAAATTCCTTCCCAGTTAGATCTTTTTTGGCTTTTTAAATCAGGGTTTTGGGCAGATAAAATTGTAAAAATTACATCGTCAGAAGTTACTTTTATACCATCATGAAAAATAGCATCTTCTCTTATGTAGAACTTATATTCTAACAAATCTTCTGATATTTCATATTTAGATGCTAGATCTGGTATTAAATCCCCATTCTCGTATCTTATAAGTCCAGAATATAATAGGCTAGTTAAAGATCTGTCAGTATCAGAAGTCGCTAATAATGGATTAATAAGTCTAGGACTTCCGATTAAACCTTCTGTGAATGATCCGCCTTTAACAGGAACTTCTTCTAGCATATTCTGATTTAAATTATAAAGTGTCTTTAATCCACTAATAATAAAAATAAAACCAGCTATCGCGACGATAGTTTTTTCAGTAACGGAAAAAGATTTCCAAATAGATTTTATTTTATTGAATTTCACTTTTAATTAAATTAGTTCCAGACTTTTGAGGTAATTAATTAATTACAATAAAATTAACTAGAGAAACAACTGCAAACAATATTGCTAATATTACAGTAGTATTAAATAGCCATTTTTCAAAACCTCTTCGAGTGTGGTAACCCGCATCAATACTATCTGAACCACCAAAAGCACCGCTTAATCCAGCAGATGAATTTTGCATGATAATTCCGGCTATTAATAAAACGGAAATTATTATTTGTGATATGGTTAAAATAGTAGCCATGTTTATGTTTAAAGATAATAGCAAATTTGAGTAAAAATGCAACATCTTATGGATATAAATTACAAAATCCCTTTTGTCAATTGATTTTTTTAATATAAATAGCAAAATAGCAATATATGGGAAAGAAAAATAAAAGAAAGAAAAATAAGAAGAAAAATTATCAACAAGGTTTAAATAATCAAAATTTAAATCGAAACTTTAATAATAGTAGTAATAACGAAAGTACTGATAGGCAAGATACGATTCATGACAGTGTTAAAAGTAAGGGTGATGATTTAAACCAAACTAACGTAGAGGCTGGTAATCCTTATACAGCTTTTGATAATTATGATTTATATGAAAATAATGACGAAGATCAAAATGTTCACGATGCGGAAATAATAGAAGATGATTTTCATAACGAGTCAAAATTTAGTACAAAAAATATAATTACTATTTTAATAGCTGTATTAATGTCTATCTTTTTAACCTTTGTCATTCTATTTTCAACTGGCTTATTAAAGAAGGATAATTTTTCTTTTCTCCCTTTTGTTGAAAAAACAGGTTCATGGCAAGATGGGGATTATGTTTTTAAAAAAGAAACTAATTTAAATAATGAAGTTGCAAGTTCCACAGAAGAATCAATTAGTAATTTGAACATACAGGGTGAAAACCAAAAGCTGGTAAAGTTGCCAGTTTTAATGTTGGATAATCCAGACATGAAATTAGAAGGAGATAGGGTCGGTTGTGATATTTTATATTGGATACCTATTTATGTTCCTAACGACGATAATATCATTAAATCAACTATCCAAGCCCTTTTTGATTATGATCAAGATTTTGACTTTTTAGTCGGTAACTATGTTGCAAAGCAAGTAAATCTAAACTTCGATAATGTTATTATCAATGATCAAGAAGTAAATATTTATATTAGTGGTGAAATAACTGATCTAAAAGACGCTTGTGATTCTGTTAGATTAGAAAGTCAATTAACTTGGGTGGCACTGCAATTCGATAACATAATAAAGGTTTCCATTTATCTAAATGATGAATTATATAGCCAGACAAATTAGTGAGTTTAAGCAGAATTAATAAAAATCCTTAAAATAAATAAGAAAAATAAAAAACACCATCTTTAGTTACTAGAGCCCTCAACTGACTGGGTCAAGGCAACTCCGGCCGTTGACGCCATCAGTCTGTGGAGCCATTCAAAGATGGAGTTTTTTTATTTATCATTTAAAATAAAAAATGGTATAATCCCAGCAGTGCTTTTCAGTACTATTTATTTACTAAATTAACTTAAAAAATATGTCACCATTAATTATTACCCTGATAGTTCTAGTTGTTATTATTGCGGCCGTTGCAGCTGCTTTTAATGGACTGGTTGTTAAAAGAAACAGAACACAAGAAGCTTGGGCAGATATCGATGTTCAATTAAAAAGAAGATATGATTTGATTCCAAACCTTATTAACACAGTCAAAGGTTACGCAAATCATGAAAGTTCAACTTTTGAAAAAATAACCGAAGCTCGATCAAAGGCTATGTCAGGAGGATCTGTTTCAGAACAAGCAGATGCAGAAAATATGCTTTCAGGAACCTTGAAATCATTGTTCGCAGTTGCTGAATCTTATCCAGAATTAAAAGCCGATCAAAATTTTATTAAATTACAAGAAGAATTAGCAGATACTGAAAATAAAATCCAAGCAGCTCGAAGATTTTATAACACTACTATTTTGACTTTTAATACTGCCGTAGAAACTTTCCCTGGAAATATTTATGCTAGTATTTTTGGATTTAGTAAAAAAGACTTTTTCGAATTAGAAGAAGGTTCAGAAGAAAGAGAAAATGTTAAAGTTGAATTCTAAATAAACTATGTCAGCAGACTTATATACAAATCAGGATTCCAATGTCAGAAAAACCTGGTTTCTAATGGGTTCTTTTCTTGTATTTATTATCGGGATAGGTTGGTTTCTGAGCTATATATACCAGGATCCAGCGATTCTTTATATTGCAGTAATTTTTAGTTTACTGATGAATATTTTTAGTTATTGGCAAAGTGATAAAATAGTTCTGAAAATATCTGGTGCCAAGGAAGTAAAAAGGGAAGAATTTTTCGATTTATACAATGCTGTAGAAAATTTATCCATTACTGCAGGATTACCAATGCCAAAAGTCTATGTAATACCTGATGAGGCTCCGAATGCCTTTGCAACCGGACGAAATAAAGATCACTCAGCAGTTGTTGTAACTTCTGGCTTATTAAAAATTCTTGATAAAAATGAATTAGAGGGAGTAATTGCTCATGAATTGTCTCATATTGGGAATCGTGATATTTTGTTACAAACTATAGTTGTAACTCTGGTTGGAGTTCTAACATTGCTATCTGATTGGATGATTAGAGGAGCTTTGCGAGGTAGCAGAAAAGGTGGAGATAATGGAGGAGGGAAATTCCAAATAGTTCTTTTAATTGCTGGAATTGTTTTGGTTGTTTTATCACCGCTAATTGGAAAATTAATCCAGTTGGCAATTTCTAGAAAAAGAGAATTCCTGGCTGATTCTAGCGGAGCAATGCTTACAAGATATCCGGAAGGTTTGGCAAGTGCATTAGAGAAAATTTCAGGTTATGATGGGCAACTAAAAAAAGCTAGCAATGCTACTGCTCACTTATATATTTCAAATCCTTTTAAAAATAATAAAGAAGGGAAAGTTGGTTTTATGAAAAGAGCTTTTATGACTCACCCTCCAATTCCAGAAAGAACCGCTGCCCTTAGAGGAAAGGTTAATAATAAGGCTTAGTATAGAATTAATCATTAAAATAAAAAAACAACTTAACGAAGTAAAAAATCGTTAAGTTGTTTTTCATTTTAAAATATTATCCTCAAGGCAAACTCCGTTATTGTAACCATAACCCCAGGCATATGGTTGACCTGAACACGGAAATCCACCAACTCTGACACTGCGATAAATAACTTCGGCAATTTTTTCAAATACAAAAACAACCTCCTCTTTGGTTTTTAGAGGTGTGTTTTCAATTATATCTTGCCAATTATTAATTCCGTATTTAATAATATCTGCTCTTAATTGGTTATCGGCATTTAATCTAGAGACGTACCCACCTACACCTTGGTGGTATATTTTATCGTGACTTATACATGCTGATTCAAAAGGGTTATTTTTTTGATCAGAATATTTTTTGGAAAAATCATCTGAAATATTAGACAAAGTTTTAACCGCCGAGGTCCAACCTTCTGAAACATTTCCTGAACAACCATCGGTTTCAAAAGGTGATAGCCTAGTTGTCTTTTTTGTTTCCTCAAGTTGGATCATTTTTTTGGCTTCTGTGTTTGGCCTAATGATAATTTTAGGTGAAATAAAAGCATAGTAAATTAAAACAAAAAGAATAGTAAATAAGATGATATTTTTCTTTGGAAAGCTCCAGATTTTTTTAGTAATATGTTTTAAATTCATAAATAAATTGTAAAATGAGAGAGGCTTTATTAAAATATTTTTACATTTACCTAAAATTTGCTTTAATAGTATGAATAAGGAGAGTTC